>NZ_JBHWZS010000059.1:0-35474 GCF_042728155.1 Streptomyces sp. NPDC060209 | reverse complement strand
CGCTCACTGTGTTCAGTGTGCGCGGTGCCCCCACCCTGCGTGCAAACTGCGGGTGACTACTTGAGGCCGGGGTACAGCGGGAACTTCTCGGCCAGTGCGATCACGCGGGCCTTGAGGGCGTCGGCGTCGTACGCGGGCTTCAGCGCGGCCGCGATGATCTCGGCGACCTCGGTGAAGTCCTCGGTCCGGAAGCCACGGGTGGCCAGGGCCGGCGTACCGATGCGCAGGCCCGAGGTGACCATCGGGGGCCGCGGGTCGTTCGGGATGGCGTTCCGGTTGACCGTGATGCCCAGCTCGTGGAGCCGGTCCTCGGCCTGCTGGCCGTCCAGCTCGGAGTTGCGCAGGTCGACGAGGACCAGGTGGACGTCCGTACCGCCGGAGAGGACGGAGACGCCCACCTCGGTGACATCAGACTGCACGAGGCGCTCGGCGAGGATGCGGGCGCCGTCCAGGGTGCGCTGCTGGCGCTCCTTGAACTCCTCGGTCGCCGCGACCTTGAAGGAGACGGCCTTGGCCGCGATCACGTGCTCCAGCGGGCCACCCTGCTGACCGGGGAAGACCGCGGAGTTGATCTTCTTGGCGAGCTCCTGCGTCGACAGGATCACGCCACCGCGAGGACCGCCGAGGGTCTTGTGCGTGGTGGTCGTGACGACGTGGGCGTGCGGCACCGGGTTCGGGTGCAGACCCGCGGCGACCAGGCCCGCGAAGTGCGCCATGTCGACCATCAGGTACGCGCCGACCTCGTCCGCGATGCGGCGGAAGGCGGCGAAGTCCAGCTGGCGGGGGTAGGCGGACCAGCCGGCCACGATGAGCTTCGGCTTCGACTCCTTGGCGAGGCGCTCGACCTCGGCCATGTCCACGACGCCGGTGTCGTCGACGTGGTACGGGACCACGTTGTAGAGCTTGCCGGAGAAGTTGATCTTCATGCCGTGGGTCAGGTGACCGCCGTGGGCCAGGTTCAGGCCCATGATCGTGTCGCCCGGCTTCAGCAGGGCGAACATCGCGGCGGCGTTGGCCTGCGCACCCGAGTGCGGCTGGACGTTCGCGGCCTCGGCGCCGAAGAGCGCCTTGATGCGGTCGATCGCGATCTGCTCGACCACGTCGACGTGCTCGCAGCCACCGTAGTAGCGGCGGCCGGGGTAGCCCTCGGCGTACTTGTTGGTGAGGACGGAGCCCTGCGCCTCCATGACCGCGACCGGAGCGAAGTTCTCCGAGGCGATCATCTCGAGGGTGGACTGCTGGCGGTGGAGCTCGGCGTCGACGGCGGCGGCGACGTCCGGGTCCAGCTCGTGGAGGGAGGAGTTGAGAAGCGACATCAGTGGGTCCCTAAGGTCTCAGTTGCCGGAGAACGCGGTGTACTCGTCGGCGGAGAGAAGGTCCTTCGGCTCCTCCGCGACGCGCACCTTGAACAGCCAGCCGCCCTCGAAGGGAGCGGAGTTCACCAGCGACGGGTCGTCCACGACGTCCTGGTTGGCCGCGGTCACCTCGCCGGTCACCGGCGAGTACAGGTCGCTGACCGACTTGGTCGACTCCAGCTCACCGCAGGTCTCGCCCGCGGTCACCGTGTCACCGACCTCCGGGAGCTGGGCGTAGACGACGTCACCGAGCGCGTTGGCCGCGTACTCGGTGATTCCGACCGTGGCCACGCCGTCCTCGAGGGCCGACAGCCACTCGTGCTCCTTGCTGTACCGCAGCTGCTGGGGGTTGCTCATGACCTGAATTCTCCTGTACGCGGGGGAGTGCTGATGAACGGTGGTCTTACGGTGTGAGACACGAATGCGTCACGTGCGCGGTGCTCTGTGTCACTTACGGCGCTTGTAGAAGGGCAGCGCCACGACCTCGTACGGCTCGTGCGTGCCCCGGATGTCGACCCCGACACCCTCGGTGCCGGGCGCGGCGTGCGCCGCGTCAACGTAGGCCATGGCGATCGGCTTGCCCAGGGTGGGTGAGGGGGCACCGGAGGTGACCTCGCCGACGACCTTCCCGCCGGCCACGACGGGGTAACCGGCTCGCGGCACCCGGCGGCCCTCGGCAATCAGGCCGACGAGCTTGCGGGGCGGGGCGGTCTCCGCGCGGGCGGCCGCGGCGGACAGCGCCTCGCGGCCGACGAAGTCGCCCTCCTTCTCGAACTTCACGACCCTGCCCAGGCCCGCGTCGAAGGGCGTCAGCGCGGTGGTCAGTTCGTGGCCGTACAGCGGCATGCCCGCCTCCAGCCGGAGCGTGTCGCGGCAGGAGAGCCCGCAGGGGATCAGCCCGTACGGCGCACCGGCCTCGGTGAGGGCACTCCACAGCTGCTCGGCGTGCTCGGGGGCCACGAAGAGCTCGAAGCCGTCCTCGCCGGTGTAGCCGGTACGGGCGATGAGCGCGGGGACACCGGCGACCGTCCCGGGGAGTCCGGCGTAGTACTTCAGTCCGTCCAGGTCGGCGTCCGTGACCGACTTCAGTACGGCGGGGGAGTCGGGTCCCTGTACCGCGAGCAGCGCGTACGCGTCGCGGTCGTCCCGCACCTCGGTGTCGAAGCCCGCCGCGCGCTCGGTGAGGGTGTCCAGGACCAGCTGGGCGTTGCCCGCGTTGGCGACGACCAGATACCCGGTGTCGGCCAGGCGGTAGACGATCAGGTCGTCCAGGATCCCGCCGTCCTCCGCGACGATCATCGTGTAGCGGGCCCGGCCGACACCGACGGTGGCGATGTTGCCGACCAGCGCGTAGCTCAGGAAGGCCGCCGCCTGCGGACCGGTGACGGTGATCTCGCCCATGTGCGACAGGTCGAAGAGTCCGGCCCGGGTGCGGACGGCGTTGTGCTCGTCGCGCTCGCTGGCGTAGCGCAGCGGCATGTCCCAGCCGGCGAAGTCGGTCATGGTCGCGCCCAGGGACCGATGCAGGGCATCGAGGGCGGTGAGACGGGGGGCGGCGCTCGGGGCAGTGCTCATGGACATGGCTCCAGGGCATGACGACAGGGGGTGGTTCCCTCCCCATCTGTCATCGGAACCTGAGAGGTTCGCCGAGAGCCCCTGAAAGGGTCCTGAAGGGTCGTCCCCTTCACGCTCGGCTTGCACCTTGGGTGGGGCCGCGCAGCGGCCCGCTTTTCAGATCTGCCTCATCCACGCGGTACGGGGCCTGAGAGATTCAAGGGAGGAACTTGCTCCTTCGGCGCCCGGCGCACACAGTGACCGGGACTCTCCCGCGCGGATTCAAACGGCCGGTATGCAGTTGGCGGGGTCATCATCGCACGCATTGGGGGAGAGTGGGGCGTCCCGGTCCGCACGGGTGCCGGTTCCGACACGTGCGGTCGGAAGCGGTTGTGCCGCATTACCTTTTCTTTACACTTCTTGGGCAGGTCAGTGGGTGACTCGGCAGGGGGAAGGCGATGACGTTGCAGCGCTACGCGACCACCGCGGGGGCGGCACGCGGTGCGATGCCCCAGCAGCCGGGCGTGCCCGCCCGGGAGCTGACGGACGGGCACGCGCCGGTGGTGCGTGATCTGCGGGGCCGGGGCGGCCGCGGGCCGCACAGCCTGGACTTCGCGGCGGGGGATGTGGTGGTGGTCTCGGGGCTGCCCGGCAGCGGGAAGTCGACGCTGATCCGGCGGGCGGTCCAGGAACACGCGATCGACTCCCAGGACACCAGGGACCGCTGGGCGGCCGCTCTGCCCGCCTTGCTCCCGTACGCCCTCTACCGCCCCCTGGTGCGCGCCGCGCACTACGCGGGGCTGTGGCGGGCCCTGCGCTCGGGCGGATCGGTGGTCGTGCACGACTGCGGTACGCAGGCCTGGGTGCGGCGCTGGCTGGCGCGTGAGGCCGGGCGCCGGGGCAGCACCCTCCATCTCGTCCTGCTCGATGTCACCCCGCGGGTGGCCAGGCAGGGGCAGCGGGAGCGGGGGCGGGGAGTGTCCGGCTACGCCTTCGCCCGGCACCGGCGTGCGGTCGGCCGGCTGCTGCGCGACACCGAGAGCGGTCTGCTGCCGCCGGGGTGTGCCTCGGCGGTGCTGCTCGACCGGGAGACGGCGGCGGCGATCGCCCGGATCTCCTTCCCGGAGGCGCGGCTCCGGCAGGAGTAGTCCCGCACGGGTCGCGCAGGCGGCGAGAGGTCCTGGGGGCGTCACCGTTCGCATACGCACAGTTCGCGCCCCTCCGGGGGGCTGTCCGGAATCTGGACGGTGCGGTGGGCCCGGAGGCCGCTCCTGCCTGCGGCGCTGCCTTCGTGGCGCGAGCCGGTCTAAGGTTTCAGCCGCACAGCATGGCGAGAAAGGGACACAGACACCGTGGACATTCCGGCTCAGGCCCAGGCCCCGTCCTATCCGTCGCAGGGATGGCCGGCCAACGAGTTCGAAGAAGTGCTCAGTGCCTCGCTCGGCGTGCCCGGGGCAGGGGGGCGGCTGGTCGAGGTGCTCGGCCGCAGCCATGTCTGGGTGCCCCTGCCGAACGGCGGCGGGCCCGGCAGCACCGACCTCGACCTGCCGACGGTCGACATCGACGGCGGCGCGTACGTCCCCGTGTTCAGCTCCGAGGCGCAGTTCCTCCAGTGCGTCGGCCCCCATCTCTCCTTCACCGTGGCGCCCGCACGCGAGTTCGCCCGTGGACTGCCCCCGCAGCTCGGGATAGCCGTCAACCCGGGCGGCGTCGTCGGGGTGCCCCTGCCGCCCCCCGCCGTCGCCGAGCTCTGCCGGGCCGGGCGCACCCCGCTGGACGGTCCCGCGAGCGGCGGCCGGGTGCGGCTGTACGAGCCGGACTGGAAGGAGGACCCCGTCGACTTCCTCTCCGCGGTGTCCGCCGAATTCCAGGAGACCGGAGTGGTGAGCACCGCGCGCCGGGCGCTGGCCAGCATCGAGGGCGACACCCCCGCCCTCTTCGTCGGCGTCGAGTTCGCCGTCCGGGAGGCCGCGGCCCAGAGCGCCCCGCTGGACGCCCTGGGCCGCGCGCTGGGCCGGGTCCAGGTGCCGTGGCCGGTCAATCTGGTCCTGCTCGACGTGACGCAGGACCCGGTCGGCGACTGGATGCTGGAGAAGGTCCGCCCGTTCTACCGGCGCGACGGGTACTGAGAGCGGAGCTCCTCCTGCTACGTGGCGTCAAGCCGGTGTCAGGGGCGGCGCATAAGCTGGTTGGATGACGAGGCCGCCCCGTGTGCCCGGGAGTGGCACCACAGCACCGTGAAGCATGCGGAACAGCGGATCGAAGAGGGGCGGGACCCAGGGTGAGTGCGTCAGGCATGGGGGCGGCCGATGGGGTATCCCCTGCTCATGGGGGTCCCCCCACTCGAGCGAAGTCGAGAGTGGGGGAGGAGTCGAGCGCTTGGGGACAGGTCGAGCACATGCTTCGCCAAGTGACCCCGGGGCGCCTCGACGCGTACGAGGCGCTGCTGCGGTCCCTGGCGGACGGCCAGGTCTGGATGCTGCTCTGGCACGGCACGGCGGGCTCCCCCGACGCCCAGTACGGCAACATGGAGGTCGACGGCCAGGGTTACGCCCCGTGCGTGACCTCCGCCCAGGAGCTCTCGGCCAGCGGCTGGAACAGGGCCCACGAGGTGACCACCGGCCGCGACATCGCCCGCGCCCTCTTCCCCGACCGCTGGGGTATCTGGCTCAA
Source organism: Streptomyces sp. NPDC060209 (assembly GCF_042728155.1). Lineage (NCBI taxonomy): Bacteria > Bacillati > Actinomycetota > Actinomycetes > Kitasatosporales > Streptomycetaceae > Streptomyces > Streptomyces sp. NPDC060209. The sequence goes on along the minus strand of NZ_JBHWZS010000059.1, from coordinate 29,892 downwards.
CCCGCACGCCCCCGGCGGCGGTGTCGGCATCCCCTGGCTGGACCTGCGTCGCATCGCCACCGGCCTCGACCGGATGCCCGCCGGGCCGCTGCGGCTCTCCGAACCCGCCATCGAGATCCCGCAGTTCTACGCCCTGCTGTCGCAGAACGCCCACCGCACCCCCGCCGTCCGCGCGCTGCGCCGCGCCTGGGTGCAGCCCGCGCTCGGCGTCCCGTACCTCGCGATCGGGCTCGACCTCTACGACACCGGCAGGCCGTCCGTCGACGCGGTCCGCGCGATGATGCAGCAGTCGATCGGGGTGGTCCCCGACGGGCTGCCCGTCTCCACGGTCTCGCTGTCCGACGAGTACGACCCCGTCGCGATGTGGCTGAACGCCAACTCCAGGCCCTTCTACGACCGCGAGGCGCACGCCCCGGCTCCCGCGGTTCCCGGCTACGGCTACCCGCCGACCACCGGCCCGGCCCCCCACGCGTACTGAGAAAGCGTCGGGAAGCACCTGAACCTCAGGGCCAATTGATGCCCTGTTCGGTGCTGTTGGGCGTCATGTCCGCTATAGCGGATTAGTGGCCGAGAGGTCCGCTCAGGAAGCATGGCTGTCCGGATAACGGAAGCCCTTTGGCAGCATCACGTTTGAGCAAACATTCCCCGTCAGGTCTGGCGGGTGATCGCAAAGTGGTTGAAGACTCCCTACAGCAGGTGCTCCATGCCCGGCGAACCCCTCTTTCAAACAGGGTCAGTTCGGTCGTGTGCGATCACATCTGTCATGTTTTGTTAGAGCCGCTACAGCGGCGGTCACAGGCCGGCCACCGTCGGCCGAGAGGGGTCTCCAGCGCAATGACGGCACCGATCGAGACCACCGGGGCGGACGTGCGGCCCGAAACGGTGCTGGAAGGCGCCGGGCGCAAGGAGATCGAGGGCCGTTCGCTCGGCCGCATCGCCTGGATGCGCTTCAAGCGGGACAAGGCCGCGATGGCCGGTGGCATCGTTGTCGTGCTGCTGATCCTCACCGCGGTGCTGTCCAAGCCGCTGCAGTCGCTCCTCGGGCTCGACCCCGACGCGTTCAACCAGAGTCTGGTCGACCCCGTCATGCTGGCCCCCAAGGGCGCCCTCGGCGGCATCAGCTGGGACCATCCCCTCGGAGTCGAACCGCAGACCGGACGCGACATCCTGGCGCGCATCCTCGAAGGCTCCTGGGTCTCCCTCGTGGTCGCCGTCGGCTCCACGCTGCTCTCCGTCGTCATCGGCGTCGTCATGGGCGTCGTGGCCGGGTTCTACGGCGGCTGGGTGGACAGCTTCATCAGCCGCCTGATGGACACCTTCCTCGCCTTCCCGCTGCTGCTCTTCGCGATCTCCATCTCCGCCTCCCTGCAGGGCAACGCCTTCGGGATGGAAGGGCTCACGCTGCGGATCGCGGTCCTGATCTTCGTGATCGGCTTCTTCAGCTGGCCCTACATCGGCCGTATCGTCCGTGCGCAGACCCTGTCGCTGCGCGAGCGGGAGTTCGTCGAGGCCGCCAAGTCGCTCGGTGCGCGCGGCCCGTTCATCCTCTTCCGCGAGCTGCTGCCGAACCTGATCGCGCCGATCCTCGTGTACGCGACGCTGCTGATCCCCACGAACATCCTCTTCGAGGCATCCCTGTCCTTCCTCGGCGTCGGTATCGCGCCGCCGCAGGCGTCCTGGGGCGGCATGCTCACGCAGGCGGTCGACCTCTACGAGGTGGACCCGATGTTCATGGTCATCCCCGGCATGGCGATCTTCATCACCGTGCTGGCCTTCAATCTGCTGGGGGACGGGCTGCGTGACGCACTCGACCCTCGTGGCAAGTAATCGCGGCAGTGCCGCACCGGACTAGCGAGGGGGCTTTCCTCAGCATGCAGAACAGAAAGACAGCAGCGGCCATAGCCGTGGCCGTGGCGGTGTCGCTCGGCGCATCGGCGTGCAGCAGCAGCGATTCGGGCGGTGACAGCAACGGCGGTGGGGGCAACGTCAAGGCTGATGCGGGCCTGACCAGCATCGTCAACCAGACCGACAAGAAGGGGGGGACGGTCACTCTGGAGCACGCGAGTGGCCCGGACTCCCTGGACCCCGGCAACACGTACTACGGCTGGGTGCAGAACTTCTCCCGCCTGTACGGCCGTTCGCTGGTGACCTTCAAGCCGGCCGCCGGCAAGGAGAGCCTGGAGGTCGTTCCCGACCTCGCCACCGGCCTCGGCAAGGCCAGCGCGGACGCCAAGACCTGGACGTACACGCTCCGCAAGGGCGTGAAGTACGAGGACGGCACCGAGGTCACCTCGAAGGACGTCAAGTACGCCGTCGAGCGCTCCAACTTCGCGCCGGAGGCCCTGTCCAACGGCCCGACGTACTTCAAGGCCTACCTCGAGGGCGGCGACAAGTACAAGGGTCCGTACAAGGACAAGTCGGCCGAGGGCCTCAAGTCCATCGAGACGCCGGACGACTACACGATCGTCTTCAAGCTCAGCAAGCCGTTCGCGGACATGGACTACCTCGCCGCCTTCTCGCAGACCGCCCCGGTCCCGCAGAAGGCCGACACGGGCGCGAGCTACGTCCAGAAGATGGTCTCCTCGGGCCCGTACAAGTTCTCGGCGTACGACGAGAGCAAGGGCGCGACGCTGGTCCGCAACCCGGAGTGGGACCCGAAGACGGACCCGATCCGCAAGGCGCTGGCGGACAAGGTCGAGCTCAAGTTCAACGTCAACGCCACCACGATCGACGACCACCTGCTCAGTGACACGATCACGGTGGGTGCCGAGGGCACGGGTCTGCAGTCCAAGACCCAGCCCAAGGTCCTGGTCAAGGCCTCGGAGAAGGCGAAGACGGACAACCCGTACGCCGGCGCCCTGCAGTACCTGGCGCTGAACGTCAACGTGAAGCCGTTCGACAACGCCGAGTGCCGCAAGGCCGTCCAGTACGCCGTCGACAAGCAGAGCATGGTCGACTCCATCGGTGGCTCGGTCAAGGGTGACCCGGCCACGACGGTCATCCCGCCGACCGTCGCCGGGTACAAGAAGTTCGACCTGTACCCGTCCGAGGGCAACAAGGGTGACGTCGCCAAGGCGAAGGAGCACCTGACCAAGTGCGGTCAGCCCAAGGGCTTCAAGACCACGCTGACGGCACGCTCCGACCGTCCTGACGAGATCACCGCCGCCACGCAGCTCCAGGGCAGCCTGAAGGCGATCGGCATCACCGCCGAGATCAAGCAGTTCCCTGCGGACAAGTACTTCACGGACTTCGCGGGTGTCCCGGAGTGGGTCCACAAGAACAACGCGGGCATGATGATGATGGCCTGGGGCGCCGACTGGCCGACCGGCTTCGGCTTCCTCGACCAGATCGTGAACGGATCGGCCATCAAGCCCTCCGGCGGCACGAACCTGATGGAGCTCAACGACAAGGCGATCAACGAACTCCTGGTCAAGGGCATCGGTACCGTCGACACCGCGGCGCGCAACGCGACGTGGGGCGACGTCGACCAGAAGGTCATGGAGAACGCCTCGGTCGTTCCCCTCTTCTACCGCAAGAACCTGCTCTACCGCCCGGACTCCGCGGCGAACGTCACGGTCACGGACGCGTACCTCGGCATGTACGACTACGTGCTGATGACGTCCTCCAAGTAACACCTGTTAATCGACAGCATCCCTTGAAAGGCAGGTGAAGGCGCCGGGTCGGCGGGCGTACCCCGTCCGCCCGCCCGGCGCCGCACGGCTGTGGCTGCGTACATCATCCGACGCGTATTCGCCGCGGTGTTGCTGCTGCTGGTGGTCAGCGCAGTCACGTTCGCGATCTTCTTCCTGGTTCCCCGCCTCGGCGGGCAGACCCTCGACTCGATGGCCGCCCAGTACGTCGGGAAGAGCCCCGACCCCGACGTCATCGCCGCGGTCAAGAAGAACCTGGGGCTCGACCAGCCCCTGTACCTCCAGTACTGGAACTTCGTCAAGGGCATCGTCGTCGGCGCCGATTACCAGTTCGGCCCCGACCCGGTCACCTGCAACGCCCCGTGCTTCGGTTACTCCTTCAAGACCCACACCGAGATCTGGCCGCAGCTCGTCGACCGCGTCCCGGTCACGCTGTCGCTGGCCGTCGGTGCCGCGGTCCTCTGGGTCGTCTCCGGTGTCGCGATCGGCGTCCTCTCCGCGCTGAAGCGGGGATCGCTCTTCGACCGCCTCTCCATGGGCGTCGCCCTCGCCGGTGTCTCGCTGCCGATGTTCTTCACCGGCCTCGTCGTGCTGGCGCTGTTCGGCAACGGGGAGTACGTGCCGTTCGCCCAGAATCCCGTCGAGTGGGCGGGCAGTCTGGTCCTGCCCTGGTGCACGCTCGCCCTGCTGTACTCCGCTCTCTACGCCCGGCTCACCCGGGCCGGGATGCTGGAGACGATGGGCGAGGACTACATCAGAACCGCCCGGGCCAAGGGCCTCAAGGAACGCAAGGTCGTCGTCAAGCACGGGCTGCGCTCGGCGCTCACCCCGCTCGTCACGATCTTCGGTATGGACTTCGCGCTGCTGCTCGGCGGCGCGGTCATCACCGAACGGGTCTTCTCCTTCCAGGGGCTGGGTGCCTTCGCCATCCAGGGCGTGACCACCGCCGACCTGCCCAAGGTGATGGGTGTGACCCTGGTCGCCGCCTTCTTCATCGTCATATGCAACCTGCTGGTGGACCTCGTGTACGCCGCGATCGACCCCCGGGTGAGGCTCTCATGAGCGACGCAGTCAAGAAGGACTCCCCGGCGACGGACACCGTTCCGGCTCCGCGCTCCGGCGACGGCAAGGAATTCCTGTCCGTACGCAACCTCAGTGTCCACTTCGACACCGACGACGGTCTGGTCAAGTCCGTCGACGGCGTCAGCTTCGACCTGAAGGCCGGTCAGACCCTCGGTATCGTCGGCGAGTCCGGCTCCGGCAAGTCCGTGACCTCACTGGGGATCATGGGTCTGCACACCTCGGAGCGCGCCCGGATCGGCGGTGAGATCTGGCTCGACGGCGAGGAGCTCATCGGCGCCGGCCCCGAGCGGGTACGCAAGCTGCGCGGTCAGAAGATGGCCATGATCTTCCAGGACCCGCTGTCCGCCCTGCACCCGTACTACAGCATCGGCGCGCAGATCGTGGAGGCCCACCGGGTCCACAACAAGGTCGACAAGAAGACCGCGAAGAAGCGCGCGATCGAGATGCTCGACCGCGTCGGCATCCCCGAGCCGCACCGTCGGTACGACGACTACCCGCACCAGTTCTCCGGCGGTATGCGCCAGCGCGCGATGATCGCGATGGCCCTGGTCAACAACCCGCAGCTGCTCATCGCTGACGAGCCGACGACCGCCCTCGACGTCACCGTCCAGGCGCAGATCCTCGACCTCATCCGCGACCTGCAGAAGGAGTTCGGCTCCGCGGTCGTCATGATCACCCACGACCTCGGCGTCGTCGCCGAGATCGCGGACAACCTGCTCGTGATGTACGCGGGACGCTGCATCGAGCGCGGCAGCGCCGAGAAGGTGTTCTACGAGCCCCAGCACCCCTACACCTGGGGCCTGCTCGGCTCGATGCCGCGCATCGACCGGGAGCAGACCGAGCGGCTCATCCCGGTCAAGGGCTCGCCGCCCAGCCTCATCAACGTCCCGTCGGGCTGCGCCTTCCACCCGCGCTGCCCGTACGCCGACGTCCCGCCGGACAACATCACCCGCACCGAGCGTCCGGAGCTGCAGCAGGTCAGCGACGGGCACTACTCCGCGTGCCACATGTCGCGTGAGCAGCGCGACCGGATCTGGACCGAAGAGATTGCGCCGAAGCTGTGACTGATCTGAACAAGAAGACTCCCGCGTCCGCCGCGGCCGGGTCGGACGGGTCCGGGTCCGAGCCGCTCCTCAAGGTCGACGGCCTGGTCAAGCACTTCCCGATCACCAAGGGCGTGCTGAAGCGCAAGGTCGGTGCGGTCCAGGCCGTGGACGGGCTCACCTTCGAGGTGCGTCCCGGGGAGACCCTGGGCGTCGTCGGCGAGTCGGGCTGCGGAAAGTCGACCATGGGCCGGCTGGTGACCCGTCTGCTGGAGCCGACCGGCGGAAAGGTCGAGTTCCAGGGGCGCGACATCACGCACATGTCGGCGGGGCGGCTGCGGCCGATGCGCCGTGACATTCAGATGATCTTCCAGGACCCCTACGGCTCGCTGAACCCGCGCCACACGGTCGGCGGGATCGTCGGAACCCCCTTCCGGCTCCAGGGCGTCAAGCCCGAGGGCGGAGTGAAGGCTGAGGTCCAGCGGCTTCTGGAGCTGGTGGGGCTCAACCCCGAGCACTACAACCGCTACCCGCACGAGTTCTCCGGCGGCCAGCGCCAGCGCATCGGCATCGCGCGGGCGCTCGCACTGAAGCCGAAGCTGGTCGTCGCGGACGAGCCGGTCTCGGCGCTGGACGTGTCGATCCAGGCGCAGGTGGTGAACCTGCTGGACGACCTCCAGGAGGAGCTCGGCCTCACCTACATGATCATCGCGCACGACCTCTCGGTCATCCGCCATGTCTCGGACCGGATCGCGGTCATGTACCTCGGCAAGATCGTCGAGCTCGCGGACCGCAAGTCGCTGTACGAGGCGCCGATGCACCCGTACACGACGGCGCTGATGTCCGCGGTGCCGGTGCCGGACCCGCGCAGGCGCGGCGCCAAGAGCGAGCGCATCCTGCTCAAGGGCGACGTGCCGTCGCCGATCTCACCGCCGAGCGGCTGCCGCTTCCACACCCGGTGCTGGAAGGCGACGCAGGTCTGCAAGACCACGGAGCCGCCGCTGCTCCAGCTGAAGACCGGGCACCAGGTGGCGTGCCACCACCCGGAGAACGGCGAGGACCAGGCGCCGGGGGACGCGCCGCTCGTCGCGGACGTCATCACCGTGAAGTCGGCGGGCGCCGCGGAGCCGGTCGTGCCGGTGAAGGCCGAGGAGCCGAAGGCCGAGGAGCCGAAGGCCGAGGAGCCGAAGGCGGAGGAGACGAGCGCGCCGGCCGGGGAGGCGAGCGCGTCCGACGAGGCCGTGGTGAGCGCGTCGGACGAAGCCGAGGCTGCCGAGCCTGCGGCGTCGGACGAAGCTGAGGCCGCCGACGAGCCTGCGGCGTCGGACGAAGCCGAGCCCGCCGAGCCTTCCGCTTCGGACGGGCCTGCCGTGCCGGAGGAGGCCCCCGCCCCCGCCGGCAAGGGTTCCGCCGCACCGTCCACCGATGCGGAGGACAAGCCGAAGGAGTAGTGCGGGCACAATTGGCCGGTGCTCAACGAACTCTTCACCCCCTCCGTCCAGCATGCGCTCGACATCGTCGGAATCTTCGTCTTCGCGATCTCGGGTGCCCTGCTCGCCGTACGCAAGAACTTCGATGTCTTCGGCATCGCGGTCCTCGCCGAGGTGACAGCGCTGGGCGGAGGGATCTTCCGTGATGTGATGATCGGCGCGCTCCCTCCGGCTGCCTTCACGGATCTCGGCTACTTCCTGACCCCGCTGCTCGCCGCCGGTCTGGTCTTCTTCCTGCACCCGCACGTGGAGCGCATCCAGGTCGGAGTCAACGTCTTCGACGCGGCGGGGCTTGGGCTCTTCTGCGTAGCCGGCACGATAAAGGCCTACGAATACGGTCTCGGCCTCACCTCGTCCGCAGCCCTCGGTCTGGCAACCGCGGTCGGCGGCGGTGTGCTGCGTGACGTCCTGGCCAACGAGGTGCCCTCGCTGCTGCGCTGGGACCGGGACCTGTACGCCGTGCCCGCGATCGTCGGAGCCGTCATGGTGGTCCTCTGCATCCGTTTCGAGGCCCTCAACGCCTACACCAGCGGTGCCGCCGTGATCACCGCGTTCGTCCTGCGCCTGCTGGCCATGCGCTTCCACTGGCGGGCGCCGCGTGCCTACAACCGGCGTTCCTCCAGGGCGGAGGAAAATCCGGCCGTCATCTGACGGCAACAAAAAGCTACCGCTCAGTAATACGATCGGTGTACCGTGCATGCCATGGCACAGGCAGCAGCGCAGGAGTCGCGCGCGGTACAGGCGACCATCGGTGACAGCGAGTTCGACCGCGACACCGCCGTCACGCTTCGGCAGGAAGGCGTCTACGACGCGGAGCTCTCCGCGGGCTGGACGATCATCCACGCGGTCAACGGCGGCTACCTGCTCGCCATGCTCGGCCGTGCGCTCGGCGAGGCGCTCCCGCACTCCGACCCCTTCTCGGTCTCCGCGCACTACCTCACGGCATCCGTCCCCGGGCCCGCCGTGATCCGCACCCAGGTCGTCCGCACCGGCCGCACGCTCTCCACCGGCGAGGCCTCGCTCTTCCAGTTCGCCGAGGACGGCACGGAGGTCGAACGGATCCGGGTGCTGGCCACCTACGGCGACCTGGACGGCCTGACGGACGAGATCCGCACGTCGGCCGAGCCGCCGGTCATCGCGCCCCTGGACCAGTGCTTCGGAACGGGCGACGGGACGGCGCCGATCCCTGGCAGCTCCGCCATCACCGAACGGCTGGACATCAAGCTCGACCCGGCGACGGTCGGCTGGGCCGTCGGCGCACCGTCCGGCAAGGGTGAGATGCGCGGCTGGTTCGGGCTCGCGGACGGCCGCGACGCGGATCCGCTCTCACTGCTCCTCACCGTGGACGCACTGCCGCCCACCTCCTTCGAGCTTGGGCTGAAGGGCTGGACGCCCACCATCGAGCTCACCACCCACATCCGCTGCCGCCCGGCCCCGGGGCCGCTGCGTGTCTCCATCACCACCCGCAATCTCGCGGGCGGCTTCCTGGAGGAGGACGCGGACGTCTGGGACAGCGCCGACCGCCTCGTCGCGCAGTCCCGCCAGCTGGCCCGCGCGCCCCGCGGCTGAGGCCCGCCATGATGGTGCGGTGAAGTCCGACCGGCTGCTCTCCATCCTCCTGCTGCTCCAGACCCGTGGCACGGTTCCCGCCGGGGAGCTGGCCGAGCGTCTCGAAGTCTCCGTACGCACCATCTACCGGGACGTCGAGGCGCTTTCGGCCTCCGGCGTGCCCGTGTACGCGGAGCGGGGGCGCAACGGGGGGATCGCGCTGCTGCCGGGCTTCCGCACCGATGTCACCGGGCTCACCGCCGACGAGGCGCGCGCCCTGTTCGTCCTCGCCGCGCAGGGGGCCCACGCCGCGCTCGGGCTGGACGCCGCGCTCGGCTCCGCCCTGCGCAAGGTGATGGCCGCGCTCCCGGCCCCGCACCGGCCCGCCGCCGAACAGACCAGCCGTCGCATCCTGGTGGACCCGGTCCGCTGGATGAGCGGTCCGCGGGCCGCCGTCGACGTGGGCGATCTGCACGACGCGGTCTTCGCCGACCGCAGGCTGCTGCTCCACTACCGGCACAGCGGCACGGACCTCCCGCGCGTCTACACCGTCGACCCGTACGGCCTCGTGGTGAAGGCGGGCGTCTGGTATCTGATCGCCGACCTGGACGGCGCGCCCAGGCTCTTCCGCGCGGACCGGGTGAAGCGGGCGGCTCCCACCGAGGATCCCGTGGTGCGCAGGGCGGGTGTGGAGCCCGCCGACGTCTGGGAGGAGCTGCGCCGGCAGGTCGAGGAGCGGCCGGGGGACATACGGCTCCGCGTGCGGGTGCGCCGCTCCCGGCTGGACCTCTTCGTACGCCTGCACGCGGGGGTGCTGACCGGCAGGCCGGAGCCGGAACAGGAATCGGCGGGGGAGTGGCTGGTGGCCGAGCTCGCCGTGCCCGAGCTCGCGTGGGCGCGTTCCCTGCTCTCGTTCGGCCCCAACCTCGAAGTGCTGTCGCCCCCGGAAGCGCGCCGCGTGCTCGTCGAGGCCGCGGCCGCCGTCACGGAGCTGTACGCAGGAAACGGGTGAGGGCCGCGGTGAGCTCGGCGGGCGCGTCCTCCTGCACGAGATGCCCGGCCCCGTCGATCAGCCGCATCTCTGCGCCCGGGATCAGCCCGGCCAGCTCATGGCCACGGGCGACCGGGATCCAGGTGTCCTCCGTGCCCCAGCAGATCAGCACGGGCAGATCCAGCTCCCCGTAGCGGTGCTGGATCTCGTCGGTGAACCGCTGGTCGTTCTGCGCGATCTGCCGGTAGAACGCGGGCTGCCCGGCCTCGGTGCACCAGGGGGCGACGAGCCTGTCCAGCACCGTCGGATGCAGACCCTGGTGACTCGCGGAGCTCACGTACTCGGTCACCAGCGCACGGTGCAGGTCCGGCGACAGCTCGCCGAAGACCTCGGCCCGGCCGCCGAGCAGCCGGTAGGCGGGCGAACCCCACGGGGCCAGGGCCACCGGGTCCACCAGGGCCAGACGACGGTAGCGGGCGCCGTGCAGGAGACGGGCGCGCAGGGCGACACAGCCCCCGAAGTCATGGGCGACCACGGCCGGTTCGTCGAGCCCCCAGTGATCGAGGAGCTCGGTGAGCACCCAGGCCTGGGCGCGCAGCGAGACGTCCTGGCCGGCGTACTGCGCGGAGGCGCCGTAGCCCGGCAGGTCCCATACGTGGACACGGTGGTCCTGGGCGAGCCCCCGGGCGATGCCACGCCAGACGTACGAGGAGAAGGGCGTGCCGTGCACCAGGACGACGGGCGGCGCCTGCTCGGGGCCGAGTGCGGCCCAGCGCACCTCGCCCGAGGAGCTGGTGAAGGTCCGGTCAAGCGTCCAGTCGCCCATGACACCGACCCTACGGCTTGTCCAGCCAGTGGGCCCGGCCCAGCGTGACCAGGCGCAGCCGGCGCCGCGCCACCCGGACGACCTCCCGTTCGCCCTCCGGGCCGGCGTCCAGCAGGGCCGACGCGGTGAGCACCATGTGGTCGACGTACAGCCCGCCCAGCATCAGGAGGTCCTCCCGGTCCCAGCCCGCCGACTCGGGCTCCGCGCCCAGCACTTGGGCGACTTCCTCGGCGAAGCCGCGCAGCTGGGCGGCGATGGCCTCGCGCACCTGCCCGACTCCGCCGTGCTGCTCGCGGGCGATGAAGCGGAAATGGGCGGGCTGCGCCGTGACATGTCGGGCTATCAGCCCGACACTGCGGTCAAGCCGCTCCTCGCTGTCCCCCGTGTCGGCGAGGATCGCGCCGATCATGCCGTGCAGGCTCCCCAGGGTCTCCTCGACGAGGGCTACGCCCAGGGCCGCCGTGCCGTCGAAGTGGCGGTAGAAGGCGGTCGGGGTGACCCCCACGGCTCGCGTCACCTCGCGCAGGCCCAGGCTGCTCAGGCTCTGGTGCTCCAGCAGCTCGAGGGCCGCGTCGAGCAGTGCCTGACGCGTTTTCAGCTTCTGGGCCTGGCGGATGCCGATGGTGTGACTCATGCCATTCAGTAAACAACCGTTCTCCGACTCTTGGAAGAGGCGAAGGGTCTAGACTCAGGAGTCAGTGAACAGTCGTACTCTCAAAGCTCGCAGAAAGGCCGGACATGTTCGTCCTCGTCGCCGCCCTGCTCCTGCTGGGGGTCGTCCTGGGAGCGGTCGCACACCTCCCGCTCCCCGTGGCCCTGACCGCCGCGGCCGTGATCGGCCTCTGGCTGGCGGTCTTCGGTGTCCGTGAACGCCTCGCCCGCCGCACCCGCTGACGAAGGAGCCGCACCATGGCACTCACCACCGCACGCACCGCTCCGCGCGACGCCCGTCCCGCCGAGGTCCGTTCCGTCGGTGCTCCCTCGGCCGGCAGCCGTCCGGAGGGGGACGGTCCGGCCGGCACCCGGTCGGCCACCCGGGAGGCCGACGGGCTCGCCGTCGCCTCGTTCGTCCTCGGGCTGCTCGGTCTCCTGGTGATGAACATCCTGCTGGGGCCGGTCGCCATCGTCATGGCGGTCATCGCTCTCGCCCGGTCCACCGCCCGCCGCGGCCGCGCACTGCTCGGACTGGCCCTCGGCGTCGCCGACCTGATCGTCCTCGCCGTCCTGGTGACGGGCAACGGCACGGTCTCCTGGAGTCTCGCCGGCTGATCGCGCCCGCGGTCCGGTGCCTACGCGCGAACCGACCGCCAGATCTGCTCCGGCAGCAGGCGCGCGGCCTCGTCGAGGCCGACGTCGTCGATGCCCGACAGCGACCGGCGGGCGACAGCGACGACAGGACCCAGGACGAGGGACTCGATCAGGGGCAGGGGGAGCGGGGCGAGCTCGCCGGAATCGATGCCCAGCTGGATCCAGAGGCCCACTTCCGAGACCCTGGCCTCCTGGGCGTCACGGAATTCCCTGCCCCGGGCCATGCCCTTGCGGTCGGCGAGGGGGGAGTGCAGGAGCAGGGCGGGGCCGCGGTGCTCCTGGACGAATGCCAGATAGGCACCCACGGCACCGGCGATGCCCGCACGCGCGGTGCCGGCTTCCTGCAGTGCTTTGGTCAGCTCACCCAGCAGCCGGTCCAGCCACCGGTGGCTGAGAGCGCCGATCAGGCCGTCGAGACTGCCGAAGTGGTGGTAGAGGCTGCCCAGGCTGACGCCGCTGGCCTGGATGACGGCATTGACGGTGAGGCCCTGCTCGCCCGACTCGACGAACACGCGCAGTGCCGCGTCCAGGAGCAGATCGGAAGTGACTTCGCCGCGATGCTGCTTGGGGCTCATCGAATAGCCGTCCCTGTGGTCCGTGGCGCGGGCTCTTCCGCGGTGAATTTCTAGAGTGACTTTCTAGAATATGCTTCCGCATCCAGTATCCACTGGTCAGACTTCCCCTGGAACGGACAACGGTGTGTCACGGGGGAGACGGTGTGGGCGAGTTGGACCTGACGGGCAGCGGGGCCAAGCCGCTGGAAGCGGACGATCCGCGGCAGATCGGTGGCATTCCGCTCGGTGGTCGGCTCGGCTCCGGTGGAATGGGGCGGGTGTACCTCGGTGTACACGAGGGGCGGTACGTCGCCGTCAAACAGGTGCTGCCCTCGATCGCGGGCGAGGACCAGGACTTCGTCCGCCGCTTCGGGCACGAGCTGGACAACCTTTCCCGGCTTCCCGCGGAGGCCACCGCCCCTCTGCTGGCCAGCGACCGCGACGCACGGCCCCCGTGGCTGGCGACCGCGTACGTTCCCGGTCTCACCCTGAGCAGGGCCATCGAGCTGAACGGGGGGCCGCTGGACGCCGACACCCTGTGGCTGCTGCTGCGCGAGGCAGCCGCGGGGCTGGTTCCGGTGCACGAGCTGGGCATGGTGCACCGGGACCTCAAGCCGTCCAACGTCATGCTGACGCCCGAGGGTGCCACGGTCATCGACTTCGGCGTGGCCCGTGCCACCGAGCAGAGTCAGCTGACCAGAAGCGGCATGGTGGTCGGCACGCCGGCGTACATGGCTCCTGAGCAGGCCACGACGAAGCGGGACTTGACCGGCGCCGCCGATGTGTTCGCCCTGGGGTCGGTCCTCGCCTACGCGGCCGGCGGCACGCCGCCCTTCGGTGAGGAGTCCGGCCCCGCCGTGCTGTACCGCATCGTGCACGAGGAGCCCGATCTGGAGGCGCTGCGCCGGCTGGACCCCGGCCTCGCCGACGTCGTCGCGGCCTGTCTCGACAAGGATGCCGAGGCCCGCCCCACGGCGGCCGGGCTGGTGCGGAGCGCCACGGAACGCGGCCCTTTCACCGCTCCCCTGTGGCCGGAATCCATCAGTGCGGACCTCGCGGAGAAAGCCGCCTTCGCCGCGCACGTCCAGGAGATCGAGCTGCCGCCGCCCGTATCGGTGGAGACGCGGAACCTCGGACGGAGGACCCGCCCGAAGTTCCGTGAGCGCAGGCGGCGGACCCGGGTCCTCCTCGCGGTCGTCCCCGTCGTCGTGACGCTGGGGGGAGCGACCCTCGCTGTCCAGCTCCTGCCCCGCATCTCCGATCCGGACGACCACGTGGCCGCAGGCCCGTCCGTCCCGGCCACGGCCCCGGCCGTGCCCACGGAGTCCACGTCCGGCGCCGGCCCGTCCGGCTCGGCGTCACCGGGCAAGTCGCCGGCCGGCAAGGAGAAGGGCAAGGAGGCCGAGGGGGAGGGCAAGGCGGACGGGACGACTCCGGCCCCCGCCCCGGGTGCCGGTGACACGGGGGGCGGCGCCCAGGACGGCACCGGCGGCTCGGACGGCAGCACCGGCACCTCCGGCGGATCCAGTGCGTCCGGCGGATCCACCGCGTCCGGCGGTAGCGGTACCGGCGGCGCCACCACCCCCTCCGGTACCCACCGCTATCGCAACGGCGACAACAACAGGTGCCTCATCACCGTGTACGGCAGTACGGACGTCGGTGACTGCGCAGACCCGAGCGCCGGCTGGACCGTCCGGAGCCTGTCGGGGGGAGGCTTCGAGCTCGTCAACAAGCAGGGCGGACAGTGCCTGTCCGCGAACATGCTCGGCCAGGCGGTTTTCACGGGCGCCTGCGATCAGACCGCCCCGCGACGGTGGCGCGCGGGTGCGGGAGGCAGCATCGTGAGCGTCTCCAACGGCGGCTGTCTCGACCTGGCCTTCGGCGGCGGCACCGCAGCGAACACCTGTGCGGGGGAGGCGTCGCAACGCTGGACGGCGCTGTGATCACAGGGCCCTGAGCGCTCGGCCGGCGCCCGGTCCGGGGCGCCGGTCCCCCCCCGGCCCGGCGGTGCGGGAATCCGGCCCGGGAGCCCGCGGGGGAGCCCGCGGGGCCTGCCCAGGGAGTGCCCGGGGAGTGCCCAGGGAGTGTCCAGGGAGTGTCCACGCGGAGCGTAGGCACGATGCGCCCGGCACGCGCCGCTCCACGGGCTCGTAGAATCGTCTCCACCATGGCTTACCTCGACCACGCCGCGACCACGCCGATGCTTCCGGAGGCGATCGCGGCGATGACCGCGCAGCTCGCCGTCACCGGCAACGCGTCCTCACTGCACGCTGCCGGGCGCCGGGCCCGCCGTACCGTCGAGGAGTCCAGAGAGACCCTCGCCGACGCGCTCGGCGCACGCCCCAGCGAGGTGGTCCTCACCTCCGGCGGCACCGAGGCCGACAACCTCGCCGTGAAGGGCCTCTACTGGTCCCGGCGCGACGCCGACCCCCGGCGCACCCGGGTCCTCGCCAGCCCCGTGGAGCACCACGCCGTCCTCGACGCCGTGGACTGGCTCGCGGAGCACGAGGGCGCCACCGTCGAATACCTCCCGGTCGACGCGTACGGACGTGTGCACCCGGACGTGCTGCGCGAGGCGCTCGTCCGCAACCCCGACGATGTCGCCCTCATCACCGTCATGTGGGCCAACAACGAGATCGGCACCATCATGCCGATACGTGAACTCGCCGAGGTGGCGGACGAGTTCGACGTCCCCATGCACGCCGACGCGGTGCAGGCGTTCGGGCAGCTGGAGGTCGACTTCGCCCGTTCCGGGCTGGCCGCGATGACGGTCAGCGCGCACAAGATCGGCGGTCCGTTCGGCATCGGCGCGCTGCTGCTCGGCCGCGACCACACCCCCGTACCCGTCCTGCACGGTGGTGGACAGGAGCGGCATGTGCGTTCCGGCACACTCGATGTACCCGCCGTGGCCGCGTTCGCCGTGGCCGGCCGACACGCCGCCGACGGACGCGAGGACTTCGCCCGGGAGATCGGCGCGCTCCGGGACGAGCTGGCCGCCTCCGTGCTGAAGGCCGTGCCCGACGCCATCCTCGGCGGCGACCCGGCTCCCGGCGGCAGGCTGCCCGCCAACGCCCACTTCACCTTCCCCGGCTGCGAGGGCGACTCCCTCCTGCTGCTGCTCGACGCCCAGGGCATCGAATGCTCCACGGGATCCGCCTGCACCGCCGGTATCGCCCAGCCCAGCCACGTGCTGCTGGCCACCGGCACCGACCCCGCGCTGGCGCGCGGCACGCTGCGCTTCTCGCTCGGTCACACCTCGACCCGGCAGGACGTGGAGCAGCTCGCGCGGGCGATCGGTCCCGCGGTCGAGCGCGCCAGGACGGCCGGCCTCAGCTAGCCTCCGCCCCGCCCGTGGACGCCCCGCGCACCAACTTCATGTAGCGGGTCCAGTCCCAGTGCGGGCCGGGGTCGGTGTGGTCCGTGCCGGGCACCTCGACGTGCCCGATGATGTGCTCGCGGTCCACCGGGATCCCGTACCGCTTGCATATCGCCGCCGTCAGTTGGGCGGAGGACTTGTACATCGCCGTGGTGAAGTCCTGCGGGCGGTCCACGAAGCCCTCGTGCTCGATACCGACGCTGCGCTCGTTGAACGAGCGGTTACCCGCGTGGTACGCCACGTCCAGCTCCCGGATCATCTGCGTCACGCGGCCGTTCTGCCCGACGATGTAGTGCGTCGCCGCCTGGTGGGCAGGGTCCTGGAACACACGGACCGCGCTGGCGTAGCTGCCCTGGGTGACATGGATGATCACCCGGTCCACGCCGTAGTCGTCGGGGCGGTCGGCCCGCCGCCAGTTCGCCTCGGAAGCCGCGATCCAGCTTGCGGGGGCGTAGTCCAGCTCACCGGCCTTGCGGGGCTTCTCCACACCCGGCACCCGCCACCAGACGCGCCGGATCTCCTCCACGGCCAGAGCGGCCGTGCCGGCCGCGGCGACCCCGCCGCCGATCAGCAGCGTGCGCCGACTGACGCCGTGACCGGGGCCTTTGCCCGATGATCCGGCACTCCCGTTGTTCCCCATGTGCTCCACAACGCTTATCCGAGAGCATTCGGTTCCCGGGGCCCCGTACTCTGGAGAGGCTATGACTCAGACCTCCCAGCGCCCCCTCCGCGTACTTGCCGCCATGTCGGGCGGAGTCGACTCCGCCGTCGCGGCGGCCCGAGCCGCCGAGGCAGGCCACGACGTGACCGGTGTGCATCTCGCCCTCTCCGCGAACCCGCAGTCCTTCCGTACGGGCGCGCGCGGCTGTTGCACCATCGAGGACTCCCGGGACGCCCGCCGCGCGGCGGACGTCATCGGCATCCCGTTCTACGTCTGGGACCTGGCGGAACGCTTCCGTGAGGACGTCGTGGACGACTTCGTCGCGGAGTACGAGGCCGGGCGCACGCCCAACCCCTGCCTGCGCTGCAACGAGAAGATCAAATTCGCGGCGCTGCTCGACAAGGCGCTGGCCCTCGGCTTCGACGCGGTCTGCACCGGCCACTACGCCACCGTCGTACTGAACGAGGACGGCACCCGGGAGATGCACCGCGCCTCGGACATGGCCAAGGACCAGAGCTACGTCCTCGGCGTCCTGGACGAGAAGCAGCTCGCCCACGCCATGTTCCCGCTCGGCGACACCCTCACCACCAAGGACGAGATCCGGGCCGAGGCCGAGCGCCGCGGCCTGGCGGTCGCCAAGAAGCCCGACAGCCACGACATCTGCTTCATCGCCGACGGTGACACCCAGGGCTTCCTGGCCGGCCGCCTCGGCGGCCCGGCGGAGGGCGACATCCTCGACGAAGAGGGTGCGAAGGTGGGCACCCACGAGGGCGCGTTCGGCTTCACCATCGGCCAGCGCAAGGGCCTGCGCATCGGCCACCCCGCTCCTGACGGCAAGCCGCGCTACGTCCTGGACATCTCGCCGGTGAACAACACGGTGACGGTCGGCCCGGTGGAGGCCCTCGACGTCACCGCCCTCACCGCGATCAAGCCCCGCTGGTGCGGCACCGCACCGTCCGGGCCCGGTAGGTACACCGCGCAGCTGCGTGCTCACGGCGGCGAGACCGAGGTGACGGCGGAGCTGACCGACGGCACCCTGTCCGTCACCTTCGGTGAGCCGGTCCGCGGTGTCGCGCCAGGTCAGGCGGTGGTGCTGTACGACGGCACCCGGGTCGTCGGCTCGGCGACCATCGCGACGACGGTGCGCAAGGAGAAGGCGGCGGCGGCCGGCTGACCGCCGGCCGGGCCGGGTCGCTCCCCTGCGACGACCCGGCCGTTTCGGCGGCCCCTGTCGCACCCGCTAGGACGCCGCCGTACGCAGGGACGAGTACCTGGCGAAGAACTCCGCCAGGACCGGCGCGATCGCGTGCGGTGCCAGCTCGCGGGTCTGGCCGGTCAGGGTGCGGTGCCTGGCGCGGGGGATCGCGGCCGCGAGGGCGAGGCTCGTCGCGCGGGCCTGCCCGGTGCTGAAACCGCCCGTCACCACCAGGGTGCGCGCGGTGACGGATGCCAGTCTCGCGGCGGGGACCGAGCCGTCCCCCAGCAGGGCGTCGTCGTACGCGAGGGTGTGGGCCACCGCTTCCAGGCCGGACCACAGCGGGGCGCGGCGCATGCGGGCGATCGTCTCCTCCGGGACTCCGGTCCGGGACAGATACAGCTCGACGGCGCCGGCCCGGTCGCCGTTCGCCAGCAGCCGGTGCAGCAGCGCCGTGCAGCGGGACTTGTACAGGAGGCCGGTGGCGCCGGGGGTGTACGGCGGGTCGTAGACCGCGAGCAGGTCCACGGGCAGCCCCGCGGCCTGCGCCTCCAGGGCCAGCGCCCCGCCCGACAGCATGCCGAACAGCGAGACGCGCCCGCCCACGACTGCCGCGACCGACGACAGGTCCTCGATCTCGCGGCGGAGAGCGTACGGCCCGCTGTCGCCGCTCGCCCCGCGGCCCCGCCGGTCGTACGTGACGACCGTGAAACGCGGGGCCAGCAGAGCGGCCAGCGGTGCCTCGTCGGCCGCGGTGCTCAGGGCCCCGCCGACCAGGATCACCGGCGGCCCGTCGCCGCGGCGGCGATACGCGATCGACGTGCCGTCACGGGAGAGAGTCTTGTCCATGTGAGGGTGGACTGCCGTGCCCCACAGAACTCATCGCCTCTGCGGAGAAATATTTCTGACGGTCAGTCGGTCACGACATCCGTGGCGTAGAAGCAGAAGTGCCCCTTGATCGAGGCGACTTGTTCCTTCGGTTCCGGATAGGCCCAGACGAGGTCCGCCGCTCCGGGCAGCGACCAGTACGACGCGTCCCCCTTGAACGGACAGTGCGTACGGGTGTCCGAGGGCGACAGCAGGTCGGTACGGACGTCCTCGGGCGGCAGGTAGAAGCGGTCGGGACAGCCCGTCTCGCGCAGCACCAGCGGGCGGCGGCTCTCGGCGAGCACCTGCCCGTCGTGCACCGCACGCACATGCGCGGAGGAGGGTTCGACGGTGATGGTGTGTCCTGTGATGGAGGCCATACCTGCTTCAGCCCCTCGGGAGTCCGGTTTCTTCCCGAGCCGGGGTGCGGCCGTACGGTGTTCGTATGAACATCTGTGTCTTCCTCTCCGCAGCCGACCTCGACGACCGCTACACCGTGCCCGCGCGCGAATTCGCCGAACTGCTGGGAAGGGGCGGACACACCCTGGTCTGGGGCGGGTCGGAGAGCGGCCTGATGAAGGTCGTCGCCGACGGCGTCCAGGAGTCCGGCGGGCGGCTCGTCGGGGTGTCGGTGGACTTCCTGGCGGCGAAGGCGCGGACGAACGCCGACGAGATGGTGATCGCCAAGGACCTGGCCGAGCGCAAGGCGCTGCTCCTCGAGAAGTCCGACGCGATCGTGATCATGGTCGGCGGGACGGGGACGCTCGACGAGGCGACGGAGATCCTGGAGCTGAAGAAGCACGGCAAGCACACCAAGCCCGTCGTGCTGCTGAACACCGCAGGGTTCTACGACGGCCTGCGCCAGCAGTTCCAGCGCATGGACGACGAGGGCTTCCTGCCGGTCCCGCTGACCGAGCTGGTCTTCTTCGCCAAGGACGGCGTCGGGGCGCTGGCCTACCTGGAGGAGTCGGCCGGCCTGCAGTGAGCGGGGCGCGGTCGGCCCTGGAGGAGAAGGCCGGCCTGCGGTGGTGCGAGCATGAGGGCATGCCTACTCATCTCATCACCGGCGCCGGCTCCGGCATCGGCGCGGCAGTCGCCCGCCGTCTCCTGGAGCGCGGCGACGAACTCGTGCTGCTCGCCCGGGACGCGGGACGCGCCAAGGAACTGGCCGCGCTCCACCCCGGGGCCCGCACGCTCGTCGGCGACCTCGGCAATCCCGACCGGCTCTCGTGGGCGTTCGGGCAGCAGCCGATGCCCGAACGACTCGACTCCCTGCTGCACATCGCGGGCGTCGTCGAACTCGGCGCGATCGGCGACCTCACCCCCAAGGCCTGGCACTTCCAGCTCAACGCCAACCTGGTCTCCCCGGCCGAGCTGACGCGTCTGCTGCTGCCGCAGCTCCGCGTCACGCACGGCCACGTGGTCTTCGTGAACTCCGGCGCAGGGCTCGCGGCACACGCCGAATGGGGCGCCTACGCCGCCAGCAAGCACGGGCTCAAGGCGCTCGCCGACTCCCTGCGCCACGAGGAACACGGCAACGGGGTCAGGGTCACCTCCGTCTACCCGGGCCGCACCGCCAGCCCCATGCAGGCCAAGGTCCACCAGCAGGAGGGCAAGGAGTACGACGCCTCGCGCTGGATCGACCCGGAATCGGTGGCCACCACGATCCTGCTCGCGCTCGATCTGCCGAGGGACGCCGAGATCAACGACCTGACGGTCCGCCCCGGCCGCTGAGAGGCTGCCGGGTGGCCTCGGAGAGCCCGCGCCCCGGGGGCCCGTAGGCTTTCCGCGTGAGCGAGAAGAGCGGGTTCAGCGCGAGTGCAGCCACCGGGATCGGGTCCATGCCGGGGGGAGACGCCCGGGAGGCGGCCAAAACCGTCACCGGGTCCTTCGCCGACGGCCAGGGCATGCCGTACCTGGCGGAGCTGCCCGCGCGGGGCCCCGGCGCGGACATGACCGGGCGGACCATCGGTCTGCTCGTCGAGATGTACGGCCACGTCGAGCCCAGCGGCTGGCGGATCAGCGACCGCCCCGGCCGCGACACCCGCCGGGCCCGCTCCTGGCTCGGCGAGGACCTCGACGCGCTGGAGGAGTTCACCCAGGGCTACGAGGGGCTGCTGAAGGTCCAGGCCGTCGGCCCCTGGACCCTCGCCGCAGGACTGGAACTGCGGGGCGGCGAGGCCATGCTGGGTGACCCGGGGGCCTGCCGCGACCTGGCGGGCTCGCTGACCGAGGGGCTGCGCTCCCACCTCGCGGAGGTGCGGCGCAGGGTCCCGGGCGCCCAGGTCGTGCTCCAGCTCGACGAACCCTCCCTGACCGCCGTACTGCAGGGGCGGATCAGGTCGGCCAGCGGCTACCGCACCTACCGTGCCGTCGACCGCCAGGTCGTCGAGGGGACGCTGCGTGACGTGCTCTCGGTGAACGGCGAGGGACTCACGGCCGTCCACTCCTGCGCGCCGGAGGTGCCGTTCGCGCTGCTGCGCCGCGCCGGGGCGGGCGCGGTCTCCTTCGACTTCTCCCTGCTCACCGAGCGTGAGGAGGAGGCGATCGGGGAAGCCGTCGAAGGCGGTACCCAGCTCTTCCTCGGCGTGGTTCCCGGCCTCGACGGCGCCTCGACCGCATTGTCGGACCCGGGCGGTAGCGTCAAGGAGGTCAGGACGTTGTGGAGCAGGCTGGGGCTGAATCCGGGGACTCTCAGCGAGTCCGTCGTGATCACCCCGTCCTGCGGGCTGGCGGGAGCGTCACCCGCGTACGCGCGCGCCGCGCTCGCCCACTGCGCCCGGGCCGCGAGGTCGCTCGCCGACAACCCTGAGTAGCGGGTCGTCGAGGTCGGAAGTCAACGGGGCAACGGAGGAACAGGCGATGGCCGGCGAACAGCAGGCGCAGCAGCTGACCGGTGTGCCGGCGGAGGTGCAGGAACAGCACGCACTTCTCGCCGAGCAGATCGAGGAGCACCGCTTCCGGTATTACGTGAAGGACCAGCCGGTCATCGACGACGCCGAGTTCGACCGGCAGATGCGCGCGCTGGAGGCCATCGAGGACGAGCATCCCGAGCTGCGCACACCGGACTCGCCGACCCAGAAGGTCGCGGGCCCCTACACCACGGAATTCACCTCCGTCGAACACCGTGAGCGCCTGCTCTCCCTGGACAACGCCTTCGACGACGGGGAGCTCGCGGCCTGGGCCGAGCGGGTGGCCAAGGACGTGGGCAGGGGCGGGTACCACTTCCTGTGCGAGCTCAAGGTGGACGGTCTCGCCGTCAACCTCACCTACGAGCACGGCAGGCTGACCCGCGCGGCGACCCGGGGCGACGGCCGGACGGGGGAGGACATCACCCCCAACGTCCGCACGATCGCCGAGATTCCGCTCCGTCTCAAGGGCGACAGCGTCCCCGAGCTCGTCGAGATCCGCGGCGAGGTCTTCTTCCCGATGGAGGCCTTCGAAGGGCTCAACGCCCGGCTGGTCGAGGCCGGCGACAAGCCCTTCGCCAACCCCCGCAACGCGGCGGCCGGATCGCTGCGGCAGAAGGACCCGAAGGTCACCGCCACCCGCCCGCTCCACATGGTGGTGCACGGCATCGGTGCCCGTGAGGGCTTCGACATCGACCGGCTCTCCCAGGCGTACGACCTGCTGAGGGAGTGGGGCCTGCCGACCGCCAGGCACAACAAGGTGGTGCGGTCCCTCGACGAGGTGCGGGAGTTCATCGCCTACTTCGGGGAGAACCGCCAGTCCGTCGAGCACGAGATCGACGGTGTCGTCATCAAGCTCGACGAGATCCCGCTCCAGGGCAGGCTGGGTTCCACCTCGCGCGCGCCACGCTGGGCTATCGCCTGGAAGTACGCGCCGCAGGAGGTCAACACCAAGCTGATCAACATCCGGGTCGGCGTCGGGCGCACCGGCCGGGTCACGCCGTACGCCCAGGTCGAGCCGGTCGAGGTGGCGGGATCGGAGGTCGAATTCGCCACCCTGCACAACCAGAACGTGGTGAAGGCCAAGGGCGTCCTCATCGGGGACACGGTGGTGCTCCGCAAGGCGGGCGACGTCATCCCGGAGATCCTCGGGCCGGTCGTCGACCTGCGGGACGGCAGCGAGCGCGAGTTCGTCATGCCGTCCGAGTGCCCCGAGTGCGGGACGCCGCTGCGCCCCATGAAGGAGGCCGACATCGACCTCCGCTGCCCCAACGCCCGCTCCTGCCCAGCTCAGTTGCGGGAGCGCCTGGCCTATCTGGCCGGCCGTAAGTGCCTGGACATCGACCACTTCGGCTATGTGGCCGCCGCGGCCCTGACCAAACCGCTGGAGCCCGACGAGCCGCCGCTGCTGGACGAGGGGGACCTCTTCGGTCTGACGGTGGAGCAGCTGCTGCCGATCCGGGCGTACGTCCTGGACGCGGACAGCGGACTGCCCAAGCGTGACCCGAGAACGGGCGAGGAGAAGATCGCCACGGTCTTCGCCAACCAGCAGGGCGAGCCGAAGAAGAACGCCCTCGGCATGCTGGAGGGCATCGCGGCCGCCAGGCAGGCCCCGCTCGCCCGGATCCTCACCGGGCTCTCGATCCGGCACGTGGGACCGGTGGCCGCCGTCGAGCTGGCCCGGCAGTTCCGGTCCGTCGACCGGATCGACGAGGCGTCCGAGGAGGAGCTGGCCGCGGCGGACGGGGTGGGGCCCATCATCGCCGCCTCGGTCAAGCAGTGGTTCGCCGAGGACTGGCACCGCGAGATCCTGCGCAAATGGCGGGAGGCCGGGGTCCGGATGGAGGACGAGGGCGCGGGTGAGGAGGAGGGGCCGCGGCCGCTGGAGGGACTCACCGTCGTGGTGACCGGCACGCTGACCGGACACACCAGGGACGGCGCCAAGGACGCGCTCCAGAGCCTGGGGGCGAAGGTCACCGGCTCCGTCTCGAAGAAGACGTCCTTCGTGGTGGTGGGCGACAACCCGGGGTCGAAGTACGACAAGGCGATGCAGCTGAAGGTGCCCGTCCTCGACGAGGACGGCTTCGCGGTGCTCCTCGAACAGGGGCCGGACGCGGCCCGGGAGGCCGCTGTCCCCGCCGAGGCCTGATCGAGGCGCGATCGAGACGCGCGCGACGCGTGGTCATGAGCCAGGGGGGAAGTAAGCGGACGAGGCGGGCAGGAGGGGGGCCGGGAGGCCCGGTCCGGCCCGCCCGCATCACCTGTTCGGCGCATATCAGACAGTCGGGGGTGTCAGGTCCGCATTCGGGCAAGAGCTGCAGAGCGCTGCCCGCGGGGGGCCTCATCGGCCTACTGTTGAACGAGCACCTGCCGTGCCCGGCTGCGTGGTGGGATTTGGTTCGTGGTGGCATGGGGGCGGGGGCCACCGTGAGACATCGGCACCGCCGGCTGTGAGAGGGACGGAATGAAACCGACCGAGAGCGCCGCACCGGTGTCGCGGCTGCAAGGTTTCGTGGGCCTCACGTCCAAAGTGGGCGCCGTAGTCGTGGCGGTCGCCGCGGTGCAGCTCGCGACCGGGTTCTACCGGACCGTCCACGACGGCCACGCGCTCTTCCCCGCCGGCACCGCGGGATGGTCGCTCGCCCTGCTCACCGGAATCATCGTGGGTCATCTGGTCGCCCTCGGGCGGGACCGCTGGTGGGGCGGCACGGGTTCCGGCGCCGCCCTCACCCTCGCGGTCCTGCTCCTCTACGGCTGGGTGGCCGCCGGGCTGGTCAGCCTCGTCGTCGTGGTGCTCGTCGGTACGGCCAGGCGCCACCGGTGGTGGCAGGGGCTCCTGCACGGGGCGGTGGACATACTCGGCATCGGGGCGGCCGCGCTCGTCCTGTCCGCGTTCGGCGAGGTGCCGACCGTCGAGACACCCTGGCGGCCACTCCACTGGGGGATCGGCTCCGTACCGGAGGTGCTGCTCGCCGCCGGTACGTATCTCCTCGTCACCCGCGTCCTGCTCTGGTACGCCAGGGCGTCGCAGACCGGCGGGCTGCCGTCGATCGCCCGCACCGCACTGCTGCGCCAAGGGCTCGTCGCGGTCGCCCTGTTGGGCATCGCGCCGCTGATCTGTGTGGTGGCGTCCGCCATGCCCGTGCTGCTGCCGCTCTTCGCCGTCCCGCTGATCGCCCTGGACTCCACGCTCTGGATCGCCCGCGCACGGGCCGAGGAACAGCTGAGGGATCCGCTCACCGGCCTGCCCAACCGCCAGTGGCTCCTGGAGAGAACCTGGACGGCGCTGGAGGAGGCCGGCAGCACCGGCGCCCGATCCGCCCTCGTCCTCATCGACCTCGACCGGTTCCGGGCCGTCAACGACACCCTCGGCCATCTCGCCGGGGACCGGCTCCTGCTCCAGATAGCGGAGCGGCTGCGGCTCGCCCTGCCGCGCGGTGCGGAGGCCGCGCGGCTCGGCGGCGACGAGTTCGCAGTGCTGCTGCCGACCGCGGACTCGACCACCAGCGCCCAGCGCATCGCCCGCCATCTGGTCGCCGAACTCTCCTCGCCCCTCGACCTCGACGGGCTCACGCTGGTGCTGGAGGCGAGCGCGGGGGTCGCCGTCCACCCCGACCACGCGCTGGATGCCGAAGGGCTGCTCAGGCGGGCGGACGTGGCCATGTACCAGGCCAAGCGGGACCGTACGGGCGTGGAGGTCTACGAGTCCAAGCGCGACAGCAACACCCCGGACCGGCTGGGTCTGCTGGGCGACCTGCGCCGTGCTCTGGACGCCCATGAGGTGGAACTCCACTACCAGCCCAAGGTCCGCTTCGACGGTCAGGTCGCCGGTCTCGAAGCGCTCGTGCGATGGGTGCACCCGGAGCGCGGGCGGGTCCCCCCGGACGAGTTCATCGCGATCGCCGAATCCTCCGGGCTGATGCCCCATCTCACCGAATACGTACTGGAGACCGCTCTGGCCCAGGTGGCGCGGTGGCGGGCGCAGGGGCTGTTCGTCCCCGTCGCGGTCAACGTCTCGCCGCGCGACGTGCACACCCCCGGCTTCGCGGGCAGCGTCGCCGCACGGCTCGCCCGGCACGGTGTGCCGGCCGGTGCGCTGCAGCTGGAGATAACCGAGCACGTCCTGCTGGAGGACCCCCAGCGGGCAGCCGACACCCTGGCGGGGCTGACCGGGCACGGGGTGAAGATGTCCCTCGACGACTTCGGCACCGGCTACTCCTCCCTCGTCCACCTGCGGAAGCTGCCGGTGAGCGAACTCAAGATCGACCGGTCGTTCGTGGCGCGGCTGGCCGTGGACCACGAGGACGCCGAGATCGTCCGCTGCACCATCGACCTGGCCCATTCGCTCGGGCTGATCGTCGTCGCCGAGGGCGTCGAGGACGACGAGACCTGGGAGCGGCTGCGGGACCTGCGCTGCGACGCCGTACAGGGGTGGCTCGTCGCGGCGGCCATGCCACCGCAGGAGACGACGGCCTGGCTGCGGGCACGGGGCGAGCACGGATGGCGGAGGCCGTCCGAGCTGGAAGCCGCGGCAGCGGCGCCGGTGGCGCCCGAGCTGGAGCCCAGGTCCGCGGGGCGCGCGCTGAATCCCGGTCCGGCCACGGCCTGAGGCCCCGGGCGGGCCGGGGCGGTGCGGGCGGAGGCCCACCCGGTGGCCGTTTTGTCCTCAATCGGCGGCCGGGCTCCATCCGCTCGCCGCAGAGGTGTCCGGCGACCCCATAGGATTGGGCCAAAACCACACACCAAACCCTGAGGATCGCTGCATGCCTGGCATCACGCGCGAGGAGGTCGCCCACCTCGCCCGGCTGGCGCGTCTGGAGCTGAAGGGCGAAGAGCTCGAGCACTTCGCCGGTCAGCTCGACGACATCATCGGCGCGGTCGCCCGCGTCTCCGAGGTCGCCGACCAAGACGTACCGCCGACCTCCCACCCGCTGCCGCTGACCAATGTCATGCGGGCGGACGAGGTCCGTCCGTCGCTCACCCCCGAGCAGGCGCTCTCCGGCGCCCCGGCCCAGGAGCAGCAGCGTTTCAAGGTGCCGCAGATCCTGGGGGAGGACTAACAGCCATGACGGACATCAGCACCATCATCAAGCTCACCGCGGCTCAGATCGCCGCGAAGATCGCCTCCGGCGAGCTGACGGCCGTCGAGGTCACCGAGGCCCACCTGGCCCGGATCGACGCCATCGACGAGAAGGTCCACGCCTTCCTGCACATCGACCGCGAGGGCGCGCTCGCGCAGGCCCGCGCCGTCGACGCCAAGCGCGAGGCGGGCGAGAAGCTCGGCCCGCTGGCCGGCGTCCCGCTCGCGCTCAAGGACATCTTCACCACGCAGGACATGCCGACCACCGTCGGTTCGAAGATCCTCGAGGGCTGGGTCCCGCCGTACGACGCGACGGTCACCAAGCGGCTGAGGGCCGCCGACGTGGTCATCCTCGGCAAGACCAACATGGACGAGTTCGCCATGGGGTCCTCCACCGAGAACAGCGCCTACGGCCCGACCGGAAACCCCTGGGACCTCACCCGCATCCCGGGCGGCTCCGGCGGCGGCTCCTCGGCCGCGCTCGCCTCCTTCGAGGCCCCGCTCGCCATCGGCACGGACACCGGCGGCTCCATCCGCCAGCCCGCGGCCGTCACCGGCACCGTCGGCGTCAAGCCCACCTACGGCGGTGTCTCCCGCTACGGCATGGTCGCCTTCTCCTCGTCCCTCGACCAGGGCGGTCCCTGCGCCCGTACGGTCCTGGACGCGGCGCTCCTGCACGAGGCCATCGCCGGACACGACCCGCTGGACTCGACGTCCATCGACGCCCCGGTCCCGCCGGTCGTCGAGGCCGCGCGCAACGGCTCCGTACAGGGCATGCGCGTCGGTGTGGTCAAGCAGTTCTCGGGCGAGGGCTACCAGGCAGGTGTCGTCCAGCGCTTCAACGAGTCGGTCGAGCTGCTGGAGTCGCTCGGCGCCACGGTCGTCGAGCTGGACTGCCCGTCCTTCGATCTCGCTCTTTCGGCGTACTACCTGATCGCGCCGTCCGAGTGCTCCTCGAACCTGGCCCGCTTCGACGCCATGCGCTACGGCCTGCGGGTCGGCGACGACGGCACGCGCTCGGCCGAGGACGTCACCGCGCTCACCCGCGAGGCCGGCTTCGGCGACGAGGTCAAGCGCCGCATCATCCTCGGTACGTACGCGCTCAGCTCCGGCTATTACGACGCGTACTACGGCTCGGCGCAGAAGGTCCGCACGCTCATCACCCAGGACTTCGAGAAGGCCTTCGAGCAGGTGGACGTCATCGTTTCGCCGACGACTCCCACCACCGCCTTCCCGATCGGCGAGCGCGCCGACGACCCGATGGCGATGTACCTCGCGGACCTGTGCACCATTCCGACCAACCTCGCCGGCAACTCCGCCATGTCGCTGCCCTGCGGCCTGGCTCCGGAGGACGGCCTGCCGGTCGGGCTGCAGATCATCGCCCCCGCCATGAAGGACGACCGGCTGTACAAGGTCGGAGCCGCCGTAGAGGCCGCCTTCGTGGAAAAGTGGGGACACCCGCTGCTTGAGGAGGCTCCGTCACTGTGAGTGCAATGACCAAGAAGGCCAAGAACTTCAAGAAGTCCAAGTCCGGCGTGTACCTGTCGCTCGGCACCACCGCCTTCGGCGCGCTGAGCGTCGCGAAGCAGGCCAAGCTCGCCCGTCAGGAGAGCGACACCCTCCGGCTGATCGACGCCGCCGTCTCGGCTGCCGCGATCGTCACCGGTCTGGCGATCCTCTACCGCGAACTCAAGCGTCTCGGCGACGACGACGTCCTGCTGGGCTGAGAGGGAAAGTTTCACCGTGACTGTCATTGACCTGGAGTCGTACGAGGACGCCCTCGCGACGTACGACCCCGTCATGGGCCTCGAGGTCCATGTCGAGCTGGGCACCAAGACCAAGATGTTCTGCGGGTGCTCCACCGAGCTCAAGCAGGACGCCAACTCGCAGACCTGCCCGGTCTGCCTCGGGCTGCCGGGCGCGCTGCCGGTGGTCAACGAGATCGGCGTCGAGTCCGCCATCAAGATCGGGCTCGCGCTGAACTGCGAGATCGCCGAGTGGTGCCGCTTCGCCCGGAAGAACTACTTCTATCCGGACATGCCGAAGAACTTCCAGACCTCCCAGTACGACGAGCCGATCGCCTTCAACGGCTATCTGGACGTCCAGCTGGAGGACGGCGAGATCTTCCGCGTGCAGATCGAGCGCGCCCACATGGAGGAGGACACCGGGAAGTCGACGCACGTCGGCGGTGCCACCGGCCGTATCCACGGCGCCTCCCACTCGCTGCTCGACTACAACCGTGCGGGCATCCCCCTCATCGAGATCGTCACCAAGCCGATCGAGGGAGCAGGCGCACGCGCCCCCGAGGTCGCCAAGGCGTACGTCGCCGAGCTCCGCGAGCTCATCAAGGCGCTCGGTGTCTCGGACGCCCGGATGGAAATGGGCCAGATGCGCTGCGACGTGAACCTGTCGCTGCGCCCGCACGGCCGTGAGGCGTTCGGCACGCGCTCCGAGACGAAGAACGTCAACTCGCTGCGTTCCGTCGAGCGCGCCGCCCGCTTCGAGATCCAGCGCCACGCCGCGGTGCTGAACTCCGGCGGGACGATCGTGCAGGAGACCCGGCACTTCCACGAGGAGGACGGCTCCACCACGGCCGGCCGCATCAAGGACAACGCCGAGGACTACCGCTACTTCCCCGAGCCGGACCTGGTGCCGGTCGCCCCTGCCCGCGACTGGGTCGAGGAGCTCCGCAAGGGACTTCCCGAGCTGCCCCGGCTGCGCCGCAAGCGGCTGAAGGAGGAGTGGGGTGTCAACGAGCACGACATGCAGTCCATCCTCAACGCGGGCGCGGTCGACCTGATCGTCGCCACGACGGACGCGGGCGCCCCCTCGGACCAGGCCCGCAAGTGGTGGATGGGCGAACTCGCCCGTAACGCCAACGAGACCGGCCGCAGCCTGGACGAGCTGCCGGTCACCCCGGCGCAGGTGGCCCGGGTGGCGGAGCTCGTCGCCTCCGGCGACCTCAACGACAAGCTGGCGCGCCAGGTCCTCGAGGGCGTCCTCGCGGGCGAGGGCGACCCGGACACCGTCGTCGAGAAGCGCGGCCTGAAGGTCGTCTCGGACGAGGGTGCGCTGGGCACTGCCGTCGACGAGGCGATCGCGGCCAACGCGGCGATCGCCGACAAGATCCGCGGCGGCAAGGTCGCCGCGGCCGGTGCGCTCGTGGGCGCGGTCATGAAGGCCACCCGCGGCCAGGCGGACGCGGCGCGCGTGCGTGAGCTGATCCTGGAGAAGCTCGGCGTCGAGGGCTGATCCCCGACACGCCCTTGGGGCGGGGGGCCCCCTGTACCGGGGGGCCCCCCCCGGTTGGC
>NZ_JBHWZS010000058.1:0-35934 GCF_042728155.1 Streptomyces sp. NPDC060209 | reverse complement strand
GGCTCCCCTCAGCGGGGAGCCCGGCCTCCGTGCGTCGGTCGCGTCAGTGGGCGACCGGGGCGAACATCCCGAGGTCCGCGCTCAGTTCCTCGTGGACCCGCGCCTTGAGCAGCGTCCCCTCCGGGGTGTGCTCCTCGGAGATGACCTCGCCCTCGGCGTGCACCCGGGAGACGAGCGCGCCCTGGGTGTAGGGCACGAGTGCCTCGATCTCGACGGACGGCCGCGGCAGCTCGGCGTCGATGAGCGCGAGCAGCTCGTCCATACCGGCGCCGGTCCGCGCCGAGACCGCGATCGCGTGCTTCTCGGTGCGCAGCAGGCGCTGCAGCACGAGCGGGTCCGCCGCGTCCGCCTTGTTGATCACGACGACCTCGGGCACGTCGACCGCGCCGACCTCCCGGATCACCT
The DNA here is from genome assembly GCF_042728155.1 of Streptomyces sp. NPDC060209. Classification (NCBI taxonomy): domain Bacteria; kingdom Bacillati; phylum Actinomycetota; class Actinomycetes; order Kitasatosporales; family Streptomycetaceae; genus Streptomyces; species Streptomyces sp. NPDC060209. Next base: position 35,529 of record NZ_JBHWZS010000058.1, on the reverse strand, counting down.
GACGCACGGCGGCGAGCTGCTCCTCCGGCACCGGGTGGGAGCCGTCCACCACGTGCAGGATCAGGTCGGACTCACCGACCTCCTCCATCGTGGAGCGGAACGCCTCGACCAGGTGGTGGGGAAGGTGCCGCACGAAGCCGACGGTGTCGGCCAGGGTGTAGATCCGGCCGCTCGGCGTCTCGGCCCGGCGCACGGTCGGGTCGAGGGTCGCGAACAGGGAGTTCTCGACGAGGACGCCCGCGCCGGTGAGCCGGTTGAGCAGCGAGGACTTCCCGGCGTTGGTGTATCCGGCGATCGCCACCGAGGGCACCTTGTTGCGCCTGCGTTCCTGACGCTTGATCTCGCGGCCGGTCTTCATCTCCGCGATCTCCCGGCGCATCTTCGCCATCTTCTCGCGGATCCGTCGCCGGTCCGTCTCGATCTTGGTCTCACCAGGACCACGTGTGGCCATGCCGCCACCGCCGCTGGAACCGCCGCCGCCCATCTGACGGGACAGTGACTGACCCCAGCCGCGCAGGCGCGGGAGCATGTACTGCATCTGTGCCAGCGACACCTGGGCCTTACCCTCGCGGGACTTGGCGTGCTGGGCGAAGATGTCGAGGATCAGGGCGGTCCTGTCGACCACCTTGACCTTGACGACGTCTTCCAGATGGATCAGCTGACCGGGGCTGAGCTCACCGTCGCAGACGACGGTGTCGGCCCCGGATTCGAGCACGATGTCGCGCAGCTCCAGCGCCTTGCCCGAGCCGATGTAGGTGGCCGGGTCGGGCTTGTCGCGCCGCTGGAACACGGCGTCGAGCACCTGGGCGCCCGCCGTCTCGGCAAGCGCCGCGAGCTCCGCGAGGGAGATCTCCGCGTCGTGGACGGTCCCCGATGTCCAGACACCGACGAGAACCACGCGCTCCAGGCGCAGCTGCCGGTACTCGACCTCGGTGACGTCCTCGAGCTCGGTGGAAAGACCCGCCACACGCCGTAGCGCGGCGCGCTCGGAGCGGTCGAGCTGCTCGCCGTCCCGCTCTCCGTCGATCTCGTGGCTCCAGGCGACGTCCTCTTCCATCAGGGCGTCGGCCCGAAGGCTCTCGGTGAGGCTCTCGGAGTTGGCTTCCGTGGCGCTCTGCGCGTCCTGCGCGTCCTGGGGAAGGGAGGAAGAGGAGGTCATTGGATCCTTACGTCGATAGAAGTCCGATACGTCAGTCACAACGCGTGACCCTGCCGGAAGATTCCCAGGGGGGCGATCCACCGGCCGGCCGCCGTGCCGACGCGTCGATAGTGGCATGTCCCCGCCCGGGCGTCACTCGGGTTTCGGTGCCCGGGCGGGGCTCTGCCCACCCGCGGCGTTCCGGGGCGTCTCGCTGCGCCAGTCCGGGTGCCCCGGCATCGGCGGGGTCTTCTTCCCGTACAGCCACCCGTCGAAGAACACCGTCAGGTCCCGTCCCGCGATCCTCGACGCCAGGGCCGTGAACTCTCGGGTGGTCGCCGACCGGTTCCGGTGGGCACGCACCCAGGTCCGCTCCAGGCCGTCGAACGCGGCCTCGCCGATCTCCTCCCGCAGCGCGTACAGGATGAGCGCGCTCCCGTCGTACACGACCGGCCTGAAGAGGCTGATCTTGTGATCGGGGGTGGGGACGTCCGGGTGCGCGGGCGGGCCGCCGGCCGCGCGCCATGCGTCGGAGCGGGCGTACGCCTCACGCATCCGCCGCTCCAACGGCTTCTTCGCGTGTTCCTCGGCGTAGCGGGCCTCGTACCAGGTGGCGTGTCCCTCGTTGAGCCACAGATCGGACCAGGTCCGCGGGGAGACGCTGTTCCCGAACCACTGGTGGGCGAGCTCGTGCACCATGACGGAGTCGACGTACCACTCGGGATATCCGGACCCGGTGAACAGGGACCGTTCGAAGAGCGAGAGCGTCTGGGTCTCCAGCTCGAAGCCCGTCTCGGTGTCCGCGACCAGGATTCCGTACGTCTCGAACGGGTACGGGCCGACCTGCTTCTCCATCCAGGCCAGCTGCGCGGGCGTCTTCTTCAGCCAGGGCTCCAGCTTCGCCCGGTCGGCCGCGGGCACCACGTCGCGCACCGGCAGTCCGTGCGGTCCGGTGCGGCGCAGGACGGCGGAGCGGCCGATGGACACCTGGGCCAGTTCCGTGGCCATCGGGTGCTCGGTGCGGTAGGTCCAGGTGGTCGCGCCCGCGTGATTCCGTTTTCCGGCGGGAAGGCCGCCCGCCACGACCGTGAATTCCTTCGGCGCGGTCACCCGGAAGGTGAAGTACGCCTTGTCCGCGGGGTGGTCGTTGCCGGGGAAGACCCGGTGTGCGGCATCGGCCTGGTTCGCCATGGCGAGTCCGTCGGCGGTCGGGACCCAGCCCCCGTTGGCCTTGTCCCCCGAGGGGTCGCTCGTGTGCCGGACGGTGATCCTCACGGGCATCCCCTCCGGGAGCCGGGTGGGCGCGTCGACGACCAGGTCCTCTCCCGCGGTGGCGAACTCCGAATGCTGCCCGTTGACTTCGACGGACCTGACGGTGCCCCGGGCGAAGTCGAGGTTGATCCGGTCCAGGGGGGCGGTGGTCCTCGCGTCGATGGTCGTGACGGCGTCGAGGGGCTTGGTGTTGCTGCCCTTGTAGGTGAGTGAGATGTCGTACGAGAGGACGTCGTAGCCCGGGTTGCCCAGGTGCGGGAACAGACGGTCGCCGATGCCGAGCGGTTCGGGTGCGGGCAGGGTGGCGGCGACGAGGGTGGCCGACGCGGTGGCCAGCAGAGCGGCACGCAGTCGGCGGGAGGTGAGCGGCATGGACTACGGCTACCAGCGCGCACCGTCCACGCGGGGGTGGCGCGCGCCGCACCACCCGAACGGGGCCGCCGGGCAGCGGCAAAACGGGGCCGCCGGGCGTCAGCAGGGAGAGGACCGGGAGGGGCGGGCGGTCAGATCGTGGCGGCAGGCTGCTGGGCGCGGCTCACGTCGTACACGCCGGGTACGTCTCGCATGGCCCGCATGAGGCCCGGCAGCCCTGCCGCGTCCGGCAGCTGCAGCGTGTAGGTGTGCCGGACGCGCTGTTCGCTGGGCGGCTCGACGGTCGCCGAGACGATGGCCGCGTCGGCGGTCGCGATGGCCTCGGTGAGGTCGGCGAGGAGCCGGGGGCGGCCGAAGGACTCGGCGACGAGCGTGACCCGGTAGTCGGCGGTACCGCTCCAGTCGCCCGGGTCGTTCCAGCGTGCCCCGACGGCCGCCCGGCCGATCTCCCGCATACGGGCCACCGCCGGGCACTCCTCACGGTGCACGGTGACTGCCCCGCCGCGCACCGTGAATCCGATGATGCCGTCGGGCGGGACGGGAGTGCAGCAGCCGGCGAGCCGGACCGGTGCGCCCGGGGTGTCGACGGCCACGCTGGGAGCCCGGCCGGCCTGCCTGCCCCGGCTGCTCGACGCGTCGTCGGCGGGCTGGGCCTGCGGCCTCGGCGCGTCGGGCCTGCTCTTGTGGGGCCCTTGCGCGCCGTCGGGATGGGCGTCGAGCCACGCGGTGATCGCGATCCGGGCGGTGGGGGTGCGCGCGTGGTCGAGCCACTCCGGGGAGGGGCCGGACGAGGCGTCCTGGGCGAGCAGCAGCTGCACGGTGTCGCCGTCGTTCAGTGCGGTGCTGAGCGTGGCCAGCCGGCCGTTGACGCGGGCGCCGATGCAGCCGTGCGCCTCGTCCCCGTACTGCGCGTAGGCGGCGTCGACGCAGCTGGCGCCGGCGGGCAGCCCGAGCGTCCCGCCGTCGGTACGGAAGACGGTGATCTCCCGGTCCTGTGCGAGGTCGGCGCGCAGCGTGGCCCAGAAGGTGTCGGAGTCGGTCGCTGATTCCTGCCAGTCCAGGAGGCGGGAGAGCCAGCCGGGCCTGGTCGGGTCGGCGCGCTCGCCGTCCGCGGGTTCCGCCTGGTGCGTGGCGGTGGTGCCGTCCTGGGTGTACGGGTTACCGAGTGCGACGACGCCCGCCTCGGCGACCTTGTGCATGCGATGCGTGCGGATGAGGACTTCGGCGACCGCGCCCTCGGGGCCGACCACCGCGGTGTGCAGTGACTGGTAGAGGTTGAACTTGGGGGCCGCGATGAAGTCCTTGAACTCGGAGATCACCGGGGTGAAACAGGTGTGCAGTTCCCCCAGGACGGCGTAACAGTCGGCGTCCTCCCCGACCAGCACCAGCAGCCGTCCGAAGTCGGTGCCCCGCATCTCGCCGCGTTTGATCCTCACTCGGTGCACCGAGACGAAGTGTCGCGGTCTGATGAGTACTTCGGCGCTGATGCCGGCTTCCCGCAGAGTCGATCTGACGCTGTCGGCGATCTCCGTGAGCGGGTCCTGTGCACCGTCCCAGGCGGAGATCAGGGCCTGGGTGCGCTCGTACTCCTCCGGGCGCAGGATCGCGAAGACCAGGTCCTCGAGCTCCGTCTTGAGCGCCTGCACACCGAGGCGTTCGGCCAGTGGGATGAGTACGTCCCGGGTGACCTTGGCGATCCTGGCCTGCTTCTCGGGCCGCATGACGCCGAGGGTGCGCATGTTGTGCAGCCGGTCGGCCAGTTTGATCGACATGACGCGGACGTCGTTGCCGGTGGCGACGAGCATCTTGCGGAAGGTCTCGGGCTCGGCGGCGGCCCCGTAGTCGACCTTCTCCAGCTTGGTGACGCCGTCGACCAGATAGCAGACCTCGTCGCCGAACTCCTCCCGCACCTGATCGAGGGTCACCTCGGTGTCCTCGACCGTGTCGTGGAGCAGGGAGGCCGTCAGGGTCGTCGTCTCGGCTCCGAGTTCGGCGAGGATCAGGGTGACCGCGAGCGGATGGGTGATGTACGGCTCGCCGCTCTTGCGCATCTGGCCGCGATGCGAGGACTCGGCAAGGACGTACGCCTTGCTCAGGATGGCCAGATCGGCGTCCGGGTAGTGCGCGCGGTGCGCCTCCGCCACGTGCCCGATGGCGTCGGGAAGCCGGTCACGGGAGACCGGCCCGAGCAGGGCGACACGGCCCAGCCTGCGCAGATCGATCCGTGCACGACTGCGCTTGCGAAGGGGAGCACCTGGATTGGCGGCCTCTGCGCTCATGGGGCACCTCCGGCAACGTCGACCGGCGGGGAAGGGGTGCGGATACACCCCCGGGCCGGGGTCTGATGCTATCGACCCCACCACGTGGCGCAGTCCAGCTCTCGCTCAGCGTGAAACGGATCACCCATTCGAGCGAAGCTCTAACCGATCATCGTTTCGACCCACGCGGAGTCGATCACGCCTTCGGCGACGATGACGGCGGGGCCTGTCATGTCGATGCCGCCGTCGGGGTATTCGGTGATCACCAGGGTGCCCCCGGGGAGGTCCACCGTGTACGTGGCCGGGGCGCCGGTCAGCGCCGGGTCCACGCCGTCCCTGCGTGCGGTGGCGACGGCCACGGCGCAGGCGCCCGTGCCGCAGGAGCGCGTCTCGCCGGAGCCGCGCTCGTGGACACGCATCGCGACGTGCCGCGGTCCGCGGTCCGCGACGAACTCGATGTTGACTCCGTCGGGGTAGACGGACTGCGGGCTGAACGGCGGTACGGAGAACAGGTCTCCGGCGTGGTCGAGGTCCTCGACGAAGGCGACGGCGTGCGGATTGCCCATGTTCACGTTCCGGGCGTCCCAGCTGCGGCCGTCCACCGTGACCGTCACGCCTGCGTCGGGCAGCGCAGCCCGTCCCATGGAGACCGTGATGTCGCCGTCCTTGGCGATGTGCACACGCTTGACCCCACCCCGGGTCGCGATGGCCAGATCGCCTTCGGCGGCGAACCCGGCACGCTGCAGGTAGTGCGCGAAGACGCGCACCCCGTTGCCGCACATCTCTGCGATCGACCCGTCGGCATTGCGGTAGTCCATGAACCACTCGGCGTGCTCCGCCATGCCTGTGGCGTCGGGGTGCGCCGCGGACCGTACGACGTGCAGCAGCCCGTCGCCGCCGATGCCCGCCCGGCGGTCGCAGAGCCGGGCGACGACGGAAACCGGCAGGTCGAGGGCGTTGTCCGGGTCGGGAACGATCACGAAGTCGTTCTCGGTGCCGTGGCCCTTGAGGAAGGCGATCTGCGAAGTGCTCACGGATCAACTGTACGAGGCCGTGCCGGCGGTCCGCCGAGCCGGGGCCGTACGGTCCGCGGGGGCGCCTCAGCGGAGGCGGGCGACGCGCCAGACGGCCAGGGCGACCAGCACCGCGCAGACGGCTACGTACAGCGTGATCACCCGCCAGTCGGGGCGCTCGTTCGATCCCCTGGCCGGCAGACCGGGCCAGGTGTGGCCGACGCGGCGGGCGGCCATCATGCCCCAGCCCGCGGCGCAGCAGCTGATCAGGAGTCCCAGCATCGCCACCACGGCACCGCCGCCGCCGAACTCGAAGGCGAGCGGGAAGGCGAACATCAGGGAACCGACCGCCGCCAGCACCACGATCGGTGCGAGCTGCCAGATACGCATCCGGCGGGGCGGACGGAGCTCGACCTCGACCTCGGGGACGATGTCGAGGTCGTCGGGCCCGTCAGGGCTCAGACGTCCTGCCTCGTGCTGCGTATCCGGTGCGTCTCGGTCTGTGTCGCGAGGGCCGGCCTCCATCGCCACGCGCCCTCCCAACTCGGACTCCACTGGTCGATCGATGCTCGATGATGGCACGGCTCCGGCTGCCGAAATGACGGGCGGAGCTTCCCGATGCCATCACGTGATCAGGCTGTAACCGCTCGTTCGACCAACGCCAGCGCCCGGCCAGGGAGTTCTCCGCGCTGTTCCTCGGCACCGCTCAGCCACTGGACGCGCGGGTCGCGCCGGAACCAGGAGTCCTGGCGGCGCGCGAAGCGTTTGGTGGCGCGTACGGTCTCCGCGCGCGCCTCGTCCTCGGTGCACTCCCCCGCGAGCGCCGCGAGCACCTGCTGGTAGCCGAGCGCGCGTGAGGAGGTTCGGCCCTCACGGAGCCCCCGGGCCTCCAGGTCGCGCACCTCATCGACGAGCCCGGCCTCCCACATCCTGTCCACGCGGGTACGGATCCGCTCGTCGAGTTCGGGGCGTTCGACGTCCACACCGATCTGGAGGGCGTCGTAGACCGCTTCGTCGCCCGGGAGATTGGCGGTGAAGGGCTTGCCCGTGATCTCGATGACCTCCAGGGCACGGACGATGCGGCGCCCGTTGCTGGCCAGGATGGCACGGGCGGCCTCGGGGTCCGCGGTGGCGAGCCGGGCGTGCAGGGCACCGGAGCCACGCTCCGTCAGCTCCAGTTCGAGCCTGGCGCGTACGTCGGGGTCCGTTCCCGGGAATTCGAGGGCGTCGATCGCGCCCTTCACATAGAGACCCGAACCGCCGACGAGGACGGGAGTCCGTCCTTCGGACAGCAGCCGGTCGATCTCCGTGCGGGCCCGCCGCTGGTACTCGGCGACACTCGCGGCCTCCGTGACGTCCCAGATGTCCAGCAGGTGGTGAGGAACGCCGTCGCGCTCGGGAAGAGTCAGCTTCGCCGTGCCGATGTCCATGCCCCGGTAGAGCTGCATGGAGTCGGCGTTGACCACTTCGCCACCGAGCTGCTGGGCGAGAAACACTCCCAGATCGGACTTTCCGGCTGCGGTGGGACCGACGACTGTGATGACGCGGGGGGTGGGAGCTGGTCTTCTCACCGGGACAGTCTCCCAAACTTCGGGACGCGTCCCGACCGTAGGAGGATGAGTGATCTTCCGCTCCGTCCGGCGTGGACCCGCTGCTCCGCCCCATGTGGAGCCACCACTCCGCCCGGTGCGGGCGGACACGGCGAGTAACGCGCGTTTGCTCACGGACGAGTAAAATGTGACCACAATCCCCCAGCACGGAAGGTGACCCATGGGTTTCCTGGACAACCTGAAGGCCAAGCTGGCCCCGGCCAAGGAAAAGGTCGGCGACCTCGCGCAGCAGCACGGGGGCAAGATCGACCAGGGCCTCGACAAGGCCGCCCGCACGGTCGACCAAAAGACCAAGGGCAAGTACAGCGACAAGATCGTGTCCGGCACGCAGAAGGCCAAGGACGCGGTCGACCGCCTGGGCCACAAGAACGAGGGCGGCACACCGCCTCCGCCACCCGCGTCCTGACCCGGGTCCCAGCGGAATCGAGGGCCGTGGAGCGATGCCGCTCCGCGGCCCTCAGCCGTGCCGGTGGAGGGCCGGACCGATCACGACCAGGCGGCGACGGCGTATCCCACGCCGTACGGGGCGTCCTCGTACAGCAGCTGCCCGCCGAGACCGGCGCCCCGGGCCGCGCCCGCGAGCACCTGCCAGGGCGCCCGGCCCGCCGCCTTCAGTTCGTACGCGAGGGACTCGTCCAGAGCGCCCAGCGCGGCCAGGTCCGCACTGCCCAGCGCCCGGGCGGCAGCCGCGTCGAAGTCCGCCGCCCGCTCGTCCAGATAGCCGGGCGCCTTGACCGTGCGGCAGGCGCTGCCGTCGCCCATGACCAGCAGGGCCACCCGCTCGGCCCTGACCGCCAGGTCCGCTCCGGCACGCAGACAGAGGCCGGCGGCGAGTGGCTCCCCCACACCGAGCCCTTCGACCGGAGCACCGTCCCACCGTGCCCGGCCCAGCAGCCAGGCGCCGACGGCGAGGGACGCCGGGAGCGGACGGTCCGGTGCGGGGGCCCCGGCGGGCGCCTCACCGAGCCGCACGGTCAGATCGACGCCGAACCCGGCGAAGGTGCCGGCCGAACCCGGAGGGAACGGCCCCCGGTGCTCCGGCCCGGCGGGCCCGGTCACGATCAGCAGATCCGGTTGCGCGGCGGCGAGCACGCCCACGGCGTCGAGGCACGCGTTCCTCGCGGCGTCCAACTCGGGTCCGGCTCCCGCGGCCACCTCGGGGACCAGGAGCGGCGGGCAGGGACAGACGGCTGCGGCGACAAGCATGCCGGTCAGCGTACTCAGTCGCAGCCGCACCCCGGGGTGGCGGCCACGGGCAGCGGGGCGGGCGCGCCGATGCCGGGCAGGCCCAGCATGACTCCGGCGGGCTGAGCGGCAGGTGCCGCGGTGCGCTTCTCCCAGGCGTCTCCCGACCGGGTGCGCCGGACGCCCAGGGGCGCGCCCTCGGCGAGCAGGTGGTGCGGGGCGGCGTAGGTGATCTCGACCGTGACGACGTCCCCGGGACGCACGTCCTGGGACGGCTTGGTGAAGTGGACCAGCCGGTTGTCGGGAGCGCGGCCGGAGAGCCTGTGCGTGGCGCCGTCCTTGCGGCCCTCGCCCTCCGCGACCATGACCTCCAGGGTGCGGCCGACCTGCTTCTTGTTCTCGTTCCAGGAGATCTCCTCCTGGAGGGCGGACAGGCGCATGTAGCGCTCCTGGACGACCTCCTTGGGGATCTGCCCCTCCATGTCGGCGGCGGGTGTCCCGGGGCGCTTGGAGTACTGGAAGGTGAAGGCGTTCGCGAAGCGGGCCTCGCGCACCGCGTGCATGGTCTGCTCGAAGTCCTCCTCGGTCTCCCCGGGGAAGCCGACGATGATGTCGGTGGAGATGGCGGCGTCCGGCATGGCGGCGCGCACCTTCTCGATGATTCCGAGGAAGCGGTCCTGCCGGTACGAGCGGCGCATGGCCTTGAGGATCGTGTCCGAGCCCGACTGCATCGGCATGTGCAGCTGGGGCATCACGTTCGGGGTCTCGGCCATCGCCGCGATCACGTCGTCGGTGAAGTCGCGCGGGTGGGGCGAGGTGAAACGGACGCGCTCCAGGCCCTCGATCGTGCCGCAGGCCCTGAGCAGCTTGGAGAAGGCCTCGCGGTCGCCGATGTCGGAGCCGTAGGCGTTGACGTTCTGGCCGAGCAGGGTGATCTCGCTGACGCCCTCGGCGACGAGGGCCTCGATCTCGGCCAGGATGTCGCCGGTGCGGCGGTCCTTCTCCTTGCCGCGCAGCGCCGGGACGATGCAGAAGGTGCAGGTGTTGTTGCAGCCGACGGAGATCGACACCCACGCGGCGTAGGCGGACTCGCGGCGGGTGGGAAGCGTCGAGGGGAAGGCCTCCAGGGACTCGGCGATCTCGATCTGCGCCTCCTCCTGGACCCGGGCGCGCTCCAGGAGCACCGGCAGCTTGCCGATGTTGTGCGTACCGAAGACGACGTCCACCCAGGGGGCGCGCCGCACGATGGTGTCGCGGTCCTTCTGTGCCAGACAGCCGCCGACGGCGATCTGCATCCCGGGACGCTTGGTCTTCATCGGGGCGAGGCGGCCGAGGTTGCCGTAGAGCTTGTTGTCGGCGTTCTCACGCACCGCACAGGTGTTGAAGACCACGACATCGGCGTCACCGTCGGAGCCCTCGGGTGCGCGCACGTATCCGGCACCCTCCAGCAGCCCCGACAAGCGTTCGGAGTCGTGGACGTTCATCTGGCACCCGTAAGTGCGTACCTCGTAGCTCTTCTGGACGTCCACTGCTTCGCTCCGGTTGCCGCTGGTCATGGGACAAGGGTAGGCGGTGACGGCGCCTCTCCCGCCGCCGGAGCCCGCGGCCCTGATCCGGCCTGGCCAGGACGGGGCACGGCCTGGCAGGATCGCGCCATGCTGCACGCACTGTCCCGGTTCGGCCGGCGCCGCACCTTCCTGGGGGGCGCCGCCGCCCTGGTCGTGCTCGGACTGCTGCTGTGGTGGGTGCTCCCGATCGGGAGGGAGCAGCCGAGCGGTTCGCTCACGTTCTCCACCGGTGTACGGAGCGGGGTCTACGAGCGCTACGGGCAGCGGCTGGAGGGCGCGCTGGCCAAGGACATGCCCGACGTGTCGATACGGCTGCAGACCAGCGAGGGCTCCCAGCAGAACATCGAACGGGTCGCGACGGGGAAGGCCGACTTCACCATCGCCACCGCCGACGCCGTCGCCACGTACCTGCAGAGCGGGAAGCCGGGCGGTGAGCGTCTGCGCGGCTGCGTCCGGCTGTACGACGACTACATCCAGCTGATCGTGCCCCGGGACTCCGGGATCCGTACGGTCGCCGACCTGCGGGGCAAGCGGGTCGGTGTGGGGCAGAAGGGGTCAGGGGTACTTCTTGTCGCGGACCGGCTGATGAAGGCGGCGGGCGTCGATCCGGCCACGGACATCACTCCTGTCCAGGCCGGGATCGACACCATGCCGGCGAGGCTGGCGGACGGCCGGCTGGACGCCTTCTTCTGGTCGGGCGGGCTGCCGACCGGGGCGGTGCAGGACCTCTCGGAGAAATTCGCGATCCGGCTGGTGCCGCTGGAGGAGGCGCTGGTCACCCAGCTCCAGGCGGCCGGCGGGTCCACGCGCTACTACCGCTCGGCCGTGATGCCGGCCGACGCCTACCTGGACGCGCAACAGGGTCAGGCGGTCCAGACTGTCGCGGTCTCCAACCTGCTGATCACCACGGACCGTACGGATCCGCTGATGACCGAGGCGTTCACCCGGACCGTGATCGACAGCCGGGACCGGATCGGCCGCGAGGTGCACTCGGCGCAGCTGGTCGACCTGCGGACGGCGATCTACACCGATCCGCTGCCACTGCACGAAGGCGCCAGGCGCTACTACCGCTCGGCCAAGCCCTGACGGTTCGGTGCGGCGCTCACGCGTGCGGAGGGTTGCGCGGCACTGTGACCGTCACCCGCAGACCGTGGGGCTCGTGCGAGTCGTAGTGGATCGATCCTCCGCCCGCTGCGAGCAGGGCACGCGAGATGGAGAGTCCGAGACCGGATCCCTTGATGTTCGTGTGCCGCCCGCTGCGCCAGAAGCGGTCCCCGATGCGCTCCAGCTCCTGTTCGGTCAGGCCGGGCCCCCGGTCCGCGACGACGACGGTGGCGCCCCCGCCGTCGGATCCCGCCGTGACCCTGACCTCCTGGCCCTCCGGGGTGAATTTCAGCGCGTTGTCGATGACTGCGTCCAGCGCGCTGGAGAGGGCGATCGGGTCAGCCCAGCCCGTCACTGCGGGAGCGCCGTCCAGAGTCAGCCGTACGCCCTTCTCCTCGGCCAGTGGACGCCATGAGGCGACCCGTTCGCTCGTGAGCGCGGCGATGTCCGTGAGCTGGAGATCCGCCGCCGTGTGCTCGGCCAGCGCCAGGTCCAGGAGGTCGTCGAGCACCTGGGCGAGGCGCTTGCCCTCCGTACGGACCGAGGCGATCTCCTCGTTGCCCTCGGGGAGTTCGAGGGCGAGGAGCTCGATCCGGAGCAGCAGCGCGGCCAGCGGGTTGCGCAACTGGTGCGAGGCGTCGGCGACGAAGGCGCGCTGCTGCTCCAGCACGTCCTCGACGTTGTCGGCCATCTCGTTGAACGAGCGGGCCAGCCGCCGGAGTTCCGGAGGTCCGCCGGACGCGGCGACCCGCGACCTCATCCGGCCGCTCGCGATGTCATGGGCGGCCGCGTCCAGGATCCGTACGGGCAGGAGCACCCATCCGGTGAGGCGGAACGCGGCGCCGACCGCCACCAGCATGGCCGCGGCCTCGCCGAGGGCGATGAGCAGCCAGCCGCGCAGTGTCCGGGACCGCATGTCGCCGGTGGGCGAGTCCGTCACGACCACGGCGACCACGTCTCCGTCGCGCACGACCGGGGAGGCGACGACGATCCGGCCCTTCTGCCAGGGCCAGACCTGGGACGGGTCGTGGGAGCGGCGGCCGAGGAGGGCTTCCTTGAAGGCCGCCCGGCCTTCCCCTTCGATGGGCAGGGTCCAGGATGCGGGGGCCTTCGCCAGGGCCCTGTCGTCGCGGTAGAACACTCCGGCCCTGATCCCGTACACCGAGTCGTAGGCCTCGAGTTCGGTCTGCAGGATCCGCTGTCGCTCCTCGGTGCCGCGGACGGGCTCGTCGACGAACTGGGCGAGCGCGCCGAAACGTGCCGTGTCGTCGATCCGGTCGATGACGACCCGCTGCTGTTCGGCGGCGGCCACGCGCACGGCCAGCGGGAAGCCGAGGGCGAGCAGCACGGCGGCCATCAGGATGATGAGCAGGGGGAGCAGGCGGGTGCGCACGGGGAGTGTAGATCCTCAGGCCGACGGTGGGACGAGCCGGTAGCCGACCCCTCGTACGGTCTCGACCAGTGCGGGGAGCCGCAGCTTGGAGCGCAGAGACGCGACGTGCACCTCCAGGGTGCGTCCCGTTCCCTCCCAGCTCGTCCGCCACACCTCGCTGATGATCTGTTCCCGGCGGAAGACCACGCCGGGACGCTGGGCCAGCAACGCGAGCAGGTCGAACTCCTTGCGGGTGAGCTGGACCTCCTGGCCGTCGACACTGACCCTGCGGGTGGGCAGCTCGATGTGGACCGGGCCGATCCGCAGGGCAGCGAGCGGGGTCGGTCCGGTGTCCTCCCCGGCCGTCCTGCGCCGGGCGACGGCGTGGATCCGGGCCAGCAGCTCACCGGTGTCGTACGGCTTCACCACGTAGTCGTCGGCGCCGAGGTTGAGGCCGTGGATCCTCGAGCGGACATCGGACCGCGCGGTCACCATGATCACGGGGATCGCCGAGCGCTTGCGGATCTTCCCGCACACCTCGTAGCCGTCCTGGTCGGGCAGCCCGAGATCCAGGAGCACGACCCCGAAGGGCTCCTTCTCTGCCGGCAGCAGCGCCCGCAGGGCCTCCTCGCCGCTGCGGGCGTGCACGACCTGGAAGCCGTGCCGCGCGAGCACGGCGGACAGGGCAGCAGCGACGTGGTCGTCGTCCTCGACGAGCAGCAGTCTCATGGCCCCCCTTTCCGCCTCATGTCTTCTCGTGTGTCCTTCGTGACGCCCGAGAACCGTGTGTGACGGTCCACCGGTGTTCCGCCCGGCGAACCTTTTCGTACAGCTGCGATTCACGTCATCCTCGCACCAGGGCATCCACGCCGATGACGGGTAGGTCAGTCAAGCCCCTGCCCGTTACCACCAGGTTTCCGTTACCCACCCGGTACGCCGTCGAGCGCTCCGCTGCGTCCCGTTCACGCGGTGTGTCCGGTTGCGGCCGGATCGTTATGCTCAATTTCCGCTCAGATGTAATGACGCTGGTAGCACTGCGTCACTAGGGTCCTTGCCTAACCGAGGAGGACGGAGCAAGAAGCCGATGAGCGGAGTTTCAGTGACCAAGGCCGCCGAGGATGCCGCACCTGCGGGAGACGACCTTGTCGTACTGAGCAACGTCAACAAGCACTTCGGCGCGCTGCATGTGCTCCAGGACATCGATCTGACCATCGCCCGTGGCGAGGTCGTCGTAGTCATCGGACCCTCCGGGTCCGGGAAGTCCACGCTGTGCCGCACGATCAACCGCTTGGAGACGATCGACTCGGGTGCGATCGCGATCGATGGCAAGCCACTGCCCCAGGAGGGCAAGGAGCTGGCCAGGCTGCGTGCCGATGTCGGCATGGTCTTCCAGTCGTTCAATCTCTTCGCGCACAAGACGGTGCTCGAGAACGTGATGCTGGGCCAGGTCAAGGTTCGCGGGACGGACAAGAAGACCGCAGAGGAGAAGGCCCGGAACCTGCTCGACCGCGTGGGGGTCGGTGTGCAGGCGGACAAGTACCCGGCGCAGCTCTCCGGCGGTCAGCAGCAGCGCGTCGCGATCGCGCGTGCGCTCGCGATGGATCCCAAGGTCATGCTCTTCGACGAGCCCACGTCGGCGCTCGACCCGGAGATGATCAACGAAGTGCTCGAGGTCATGCAGCAGCTGGCCCGGGAGGGGATGACCATGGTCGTCGTCACCCACGAGATGGGCTTTGCCCGTTCGGCCGCCAACCGCGTGGTCTTCATGGCGGACGGGAAGATCGTCGAAGAGGCGGTTCCCGACCAGTTCTTCAGTAATCCGCGCAGCGACCGGGCCAAGGACTTCCTGTCGAAGATCCTTCACCACTGATACCGACGACCTACGACACGAGGATTGTTCACATGAAGCTCCGCAAGTCGGCCGCCGTTGCGGCCATCGCTGTGCTCGCCCTGACCGCGACCGCCTGTGGCGGCAAGGAGGGCTCCGCCGGAGACAAGGCGTCGGGCGTCAAGCCCGGTTCGTCGGAGGCGCCGAAGCTGCCGACGTACACCGTCGCGACCGGTGTCGACCTGGACTCGCCTGCCTTCAAGGACGCGAAGAAGCGCGGCAAGCTGGTCATCGGCGCCAAGGCCGACCAGCCCTACCTCGGCTTCGAGGACCAGTCGACCAAGGAGCGCTCCGGCTTCGACATCGAGATCGCCAAGATGGTCGCGGCCGACCTCGGCTTCTCGGAGAAGCAGATCGAGTGGAAGACCGTCGACTCCGGTATCCGCGAGACGGCCATCTCCAAGGGCCAGGTCGACTACTTCGTCGGTACCTACACGATCAACGACGAGCGCAAGAAGCAGGTCGGCTTCGCGGGCCCGTACTACAAGGCCGGCGCGGACCTGCTGGTGCGCAAGGACGAGACGTCCATCACCGGCAAGGAGTCGGTGAAGGACAAGAAGGTCTGCTCGATCGTGGGCTCCACCCCGCTCCAGGAGATCAAGAAGCCTGAGTACGGCGCGCAGGTCGTCGAGCTGGCCAAGTACTCGGACTGTGTGCAGCAGCTCCTGACCAAGCAGGTCGACGCCGTCACCACCGACGACTCGATCCTCAAGGGTTACGCCGCCGCCAACTCCGGCAAGCTCAAGGTCGTCGGCAAGCCGTTCACGGACGAGCCCTACGGCGTCGGCCTGAACAAGGACGACAAGGTGCTCCGCGAGGCGGTCAACAAGTCGCTGGAGACCCACATCCAGGACGGCACGTACAAGAAGATCTACGAGGCCACCCTGGGTCTGTCGGGTTCGGAGTACACCGAGCCGCCGGCCATCGAGCGCTACTGACGCAGCTGTGTCGCTGACGTCCCGTCACTGACGCCTCCCGCGTGAGTGAGGCCGTCCCGTAGGCCGCCGTCCCTGAGCACGGCGGTCCACGGGGCGCCCCTTCCCCTGCCCTGATGCCGCTGACCGCCGACGCGGAGACCCCATGAACGTATTGCTCGACAACTTCCCGGAATACCGCGACGGCTTCATAGGCACCGTGTCGATCACCGTCATCAGCTCGGTCATCGCTCTGGTCCTGGGCGTCGCCATAGCCGGCTGCCGGGTGTCGCCCGTGCCGCCGCTGCGCTACTTCGGCACCGCTTGGGTGACCCTGCTGCGCAACACCCCGCTGACCCTCCTCTTCCTGATCTTCTTCTTCGTGGTGCCTGAGATCCTCTTCCCGGGCATGAGTCCCTTCCTGCTCGGCTCACTGGCCCTCGGCTTCTACACCTCCTCCTTCGTGTGCGAGGCGGTCCGGTCGGGCATCAACACCGTCCCCCTGGGGCAGGCCGAGGCCGCGCGCTCCATCGGTATGACGTTCACCCAGACCCTGCGGATCGTGGTCCTCCCGCAGGCCACCAGGTCCGTCATCCCGCCGCTGAGCAGCATCTTCATCGCCCTCACGAAGAACTCGGCGATCGCCGGTGCCTTCAGCGTCGCCGAACTCTTCGGGTGGCAGAAGCTGATGAGCGACCGGGGCTACGAGATCACGCCCGTCTTCATCTGGGTGGCCCTCGGCTACCTGGTCGTCACGTTTGCCATCAGCGGTCTCTTCCGGCTGCTCGAGCGCCGTATGGAGGTCGCCCGATGAGTGCCAGCGTTCTCTACGACGCACCGGGTCCCAAGGCCGCTGTCCGCAACCGGATCTACGCCGTGGTGGGAAGCCTCGCCATCCTGGCCCTGATCGGCGTCAGTGTGGTGCGGCTGTCCGACAAGGGGCACCTCGCCCCCGAGATGTGGGACATCTTCAACTACGCGGGCATCCGGCAGAACATCGCGGACGCCGTGCTCGCCACGCTCAAGGCCTTCGGTCTGGCAGCGGTCGGCTCGCTGATCCTCGGTGTCCTGCTCGCCGTCGGCCGGCTCTCCGACCACAAGCCGGTCCGCTGGTTCGCCATCACCTTCATCGAGCTCTTCCGCTCGATCCCGCTGCTGATCACCATCTATGCCATCTGGGTCGGCTTCCTCACCGACTACTCGATGTGGGCCCTGGCGCTCGGGCTGTCCGTCTACAACGGCTGTGTCCAGGCCGAGGTGCTGCGCGCGGGCATCAACTCCGTGCCCAAGGGCCAGAGTGAGGCTGCCTACGCCCTCGGGATGAGCAAGACCCAGGTCATGGTCAGCGTGCTGATGCCGCAGGCGGTCCGTGCGATGCTGCCGACGATCATCAGCCAGCTGGTGGTAACCCTCAAGGACACCTCGCTCGGCTTCATCATCCTGTACCCGGAGCTGCTCCAGACCGCGCGTCTGATCGCCTCCAACACGCAGGTCAACGCCCAGTACCCGTACGTCTCGACCATCGCGGTCATCGGCACGATCTACGTGACGATGTGTCTGATCCTGTCGGCGCTCGCCACCTGGATCGAGAAGCGCGGACGACGGGCCAAGACCGGTATCACGATGGCCGCGGCCGCCGAGACCCCGGGCATCCTGCCTGTCGGCAGCCTCTCGGAACCCCGCGCCGAGGACGGCCCGGCAGACGGGCCCGACGCCGACAAGGGGATCGGCAAGACAGACTGACGGATCAGGCGTCCGCATCTCCCGCAACGGGTGACGCGCCGTTCGCCGTCCCTCCGTCCACAGCAGCCCGTCGGTCCACCGGCGGGCTGTTCGGGTTCCCGGAGCCGCGCTTCCGGGGCGGGCACACCATGGGCGGCGCCCTGATCTCCGGTACGGCCGGAGACTCGGGAGCTGCATGGGTTGCGTGGGACGGCAACGCGGGCGTCCCGTCCTGCTGTCGCTTGACGCAGGCACCGGCAGTGGGTTGCATTCGTTCTGTGATCGCGTCCCGAACCACCGCCGCCGCGCCCCCCTCCTCCCTCTCCCCTGCGACCTCTTCGATCAGTGCGGGAGGGTTCGCACCGTGGACCCGGTGATCGTCGTCGGCGCCGGCCCGGTCGGGCTGACGCTGTCGCTCGCGCTCGCGGCGCAGGGCGTTCCCTCCGTCCTGCTCGACGAAGGGCCCGACAAGGACGAACCGCGTCCCGCGCGCACCGTCGTGCTGCGCGAGGACACCGCGGACCTGGTGAAACGGCTCGGCTGCTCGGCACTCCACGACGAGGGACTGCGGTGGTCGGGCTGGCGGTCCGTGCGGCGCAAGCAACTTGTGCGTGCCGTACCGCTGGGTGAGGAGGAGGGCAGCGTTCCTCTGCCCTCGCCCGTCCATCTGCCCCAGCACGCGCTCACCGGAGGCCTGCGGTCCGCGGTCGCGGCACAGGACCTGGTCACCATGGTGCCGTTCAGCAGGATCGACACACTGGAGCAGGATCCGCACGGGGTCACGGTGCACACCCGGGATCCCGGATCGACCTGGTGGCGCGGGAGTTACCTGGTGGGCTGCGACGGCGCGCGGTCCACCGTACGCAAGCTCCTGGACATCAGGTTCCCCGGCCGTACAGCGGTGGAACGGCATGCCGTCGCGGCGCTCCGTGCCCAACTGCCCTGGCCGGGCGAGGCCGTGCTGCACCGGGCTCCCCCGTGGCGTACCGGGGGCGCCGAAGTCACAGCGCGGCCGCTGCCCGACGGGATCTGGCGGCTGGACTGGCTCCTTCCGCCACGCGGCGAACTCGTCACCCCCGACGCCCTGATCACCAGGATCCGCGACACCCTGGAGGGCTGGTGCGGTGAGACTCCGGCTTACGAGCTGCTGGACACGGGCGTCTACACGCTGCACCACCGGCTGGCCAGGCGGTGGCGGTCCAAGCGTGCCTTCCTCGCCGGGGACGCCGCGCACCTGCTGGGCGCCCTCGGCACCCAGGGCCTGGACGAGGGGTTGCGGGACGCCGAGAACCTGGCCTGGAAACTGGCGCAGGCCTGGCACCAGAGTCCCTCCGAACTCCTCCTCGACAGCTACCAGGCCGAGCGCAGGGCCGCCGTCGCCTCCCGGCTGCGCGCCGCCGACCAGTCTCTGCCGATACTTCGGGGCGGTGCGGGTCTCCGGACGCTCGTACCCGGCGCCGCGCGCGGACACGACACGCTGCTGGCCGATGGCCATCTGGGCTGCGGGCCACTGGGGGCGCCCCCTTCGTACACGCACTCCCCCCTTTCACCTCAACGCGCCGATGGGCACGTATCGGTGGGGACGCCCCCCGGTGCGCCGGTCGTCGATGTACGGGTGACCGCGCCCGACGGGAAGGCCGTGCGGCTGCGCGACCGGCTGGGCCTGGGGCACCTGCTGGTGATCCTGGTCGCGCCGGGCACCGGGGTATGGGACAGGCGGCACTGGCTGACAGCGGGTGTCATGCCCCGGCTCGTCGACGCGGTGGACGCCCTTCCCGTGAAGGCCGAGCTGCTGGTGACCGAGAGCTACCCGGGGGCGACAGCCCACACGGTTTTGCTGGTCAGGCCGGACGGACATCTCGTCGCGGCCTTCAGTGGGGTGCGGCCCGCCGAGCTGTTCGCGGCGGCCGACACCGCGCGCGGGGGTAGTGCGGACACGGCGCTCGGCGACCAGTCGCGCACTACCGCGAGCTCCGACCGGACCGCGGACGTCAATTGACCGCCGCAGGCGCACATGGTGTACTCCAGATCATGACCGACACCGATGTGCGCCTGTGGCGGAGGGTCCATATGGACCTCGTCCGCTATGCGGGCTGCGTGTGTCGCCCGTCCTGCTGAATCGCCTCTCCCGGCACGCCCTGCTGATTTTCCGCACGGCTGTGCTTCCACGCGAACTTCTTCAGGACGGTCCCTGTGTCTGCTCCCTCTCCTTCCCTCCCCACACCCGCGTCCTCCGTCGGCACGGACGCGTCGGCCCCGGCCGCCGACGGCGCTGATGCCCCGGCCGCCGTCAGCGCGGACGCCCCGGCCACCAGCGGCGCTGGTGTCCCGGCCCCGACTGCCGCGGAACTGCTCGACTTCGTCCGCCGGACCGCGGAGGACACCGCGCTCGTCGCCTCACTCCCGCTCGATCCCGAGGGGCGTACCTGGCTCCGGCTCGAGGGCCCCGGCGGCAGCGAGGCGTGGCTGATCAGCTGGCCGCCCGGTACCGGCACCGGGTGGCACGACCACGCCGAGTCGGCGGGGGCGTTCACAGTCGCCGCGGGCGCCCTCCGGGAGCACTCACTCGCCGCACGGCTGCCCACCGATGGCTGGAAGACCCTCGAACTGAGCGAGGGCGTCGACCGGACCCGGCTCCTGGCGACCGGCCAGGGCAGGGCTTTCGGCCGGCACCATGTCCACGAGGTACTCAACGAGTCCGGACACGAGCACGCGGTGTCGGTGCACGCCTACTACCCGCCGCTGCCGCAGATCCGCCGCTACAGCCGCTCGGGAGCGGTGCTGCGCCTGGAGCAGACGGAGCGCCCGGAGGACTGGCAGTGAGCGGCGCGGACCAGGACCGGCAGGACCCGGTGGGCATCGACGAACTGCTCGAACGGGTGAGGGCCGGCTACGAGCGGGTCGGCCCCGAGGAGACCGCAGCCGCGGCTGCCGAAGGCGCGCTGCTGGTCGACATCCGCTACGCGGCGCTACGCGAGAAGGACGGGCTGATCCCCGGGGCTCTGGTCGTCGAGCGCAACGAGCTGGAATGGCGGCTGGATCCGCAAGGCAGCCACCGTGTCCCGCAGGCGGTGAGCCACGACCTGCGGGTCGTGGTGATCTGCAACGAGGGCTACGCCTCGAGTCTCGCGGTCGCCTCCCTGCGCCAACTGGGACTGCACCGGGCCACGGACCTGACCGGCGGATTCCAGGCGTGGCGCGCGGCCGGGCTGCCGGTCGCCCTCTGGCAGGAAGCACCCCCGGCCGCCGGTGACCGCCCTACGCACACGTGACCGGCCTCCCGCTTCGGCGCCCGGCCTGCCTCGATAGCCGGCCCCGGGCGGAAGGGCCGGCGGGCTGTCGCCGGCCCTTCGGCTGCGGACAGGACCGAATGACTCTCTGACCCACCCGAACGCTCCTCTCCAGTGGAGCAATCGCCGCGCGCGACGGACATTCACCTCATCACTGAGGACCGGAATGTACGGAGATGTCGCGCCGATGGAAACCGCTCAGCTCACCCCGGACCAGCTCGACGCACAGTCCTCCCGGCTTCACGACACGGACGCGTGGCAGCGCATCGTCACCGGCTGGGAGCGCACCGCACAGGAGCCCGATCCCCCGGCGCCCGTACCGGCCGGTGACTCACAGCTCGTGCGCCCGGGCGACTGGCGCGATCTGCTGTCCGTGCCCGTCGACCGGCTCATCGAGGACTCCCTGCGGACCCTGCCCGCACGGCAGCCCCGCGAGCGCCCGCTTCCCGGCCGCCTCGGCGCAGTGCTGCCCGAGCGTCTGCACTCCTGGCGCCGAATCGGACAGCCCGATGTGCGCCCGTCCACTCACCTCGGCTACGCGCGGCAGATTCTGACCGAGTGGGGCTGGCAGAACACCCCCTACCGCCTGCGCAACGCCCGTGGGGCACGCTGCGTCTGCGGAGCCATGCTGACCGCTCATCGACTCGGCTACGGGTCGCTCGACACCGTCGACCGGGCCGGCGCCTGGCTCATCACCGAGCTTCGCGCGCAGGGCTGGACCGGTCTGATCGGCCCGTGGAACCGCCATCCCGGCCGCACCGCCGCAGACGCACTGGCCCTGATCGACGCCACGATCCGCCGGGCGTCCCTGGCAGGGCACTGAGCCCGGCCGCCGGGGCGTCCGTCGCAGGGCACTGAGCGCGGCCGCCCAGTGTTCCCGTCCGGAGACCAGCGCGGTCGGCGGACGCCCCTGCCCGGCACCGTGCGCGGTCGGCGGACGCCGCTGCCCGGCACCGCGCGCGGTCGGCCGGCGGTGGCCCCCTCCGCCACCGCCGCAGACCCGTTCACGTGACCTGTGCGCCCGCTCCCCGATACCCGTCCCCCGTGCACGTCGACCGCCGCACTGCCCCGCACCGCAGGCCGACGCACTCCCCGCTTCTCCCGGCTCGCCGGTCAGAAGGGTTCGTCCAGCCCTTCCGTGTCCTCCCCCTCCGCCTCGATCGCCTGACGCACCACGCGCAGGGCCATCCCCTCGCCGTACCCCTTGCGCGCGAGCATGCCCGCGAGCCGGCGCAGACGCTTGTCTCGGTCCAGTCCCCGGGTGGCACGGAGCTTTCGCGCGACGAGCTCCCGGGCGGTCTCCTCCTCCTGTTCGGGGTCGAGCTGCCCGACCGCCTCGTCGATCACCGCCGGGTCCACCCCCTTGGTGCGCAGCTCCCGCACGAGGGCACGGCGGGCCAGCCCCCTGCCGTGATGCCGGGACTCGACCCAGGCGTCCGCGAACGCCGCGTCGTCGATCAGCCCCACGTCCTCGAACCGCGAGAGCACTTCCTCCGCCACCTCGTCGGGGATCTCCCGCTTGCGCAGCGCGTCCGCCAGCTGCTGACGGGTCCGTGGGGTCCCGGTCAGCAGCCTGAGACAGATGTTGCGCGCCTGCTCGACCGGGTCTCGCGGTTCCCCCTTCTCAGCCCTCGGCGAGGAAGGGGAACCGCTGCTCCTGGAGCGGGAGCGGGAACGACGGCCCCCGCCCTCGCCGAACCCGGCCCCCCGGCCGGGCTCCGAGGGGCCCCCGGACGGCTCTGCGGCGTACTCGGGGCCGGGACCCGCACCGGCGTCGGTGCCCGGCCACTCCGTGCGACGCGTCACGGCCTAGCTCTTGGCCGCCGCCGCCTTGGCGGGCTTGGCCTTGGTCGCGGGAGCCGGCACCGACTTGGCGGCCCCGTCAGCCGGTGCGCCTGCGGTGACCGCGGCATCGGCCGCGGGCTCCGCCGCAGCCTCCTCCGGACGGACACCGACGCCGAGCTTGTCGAGGATCTTCTTCTCGATCTCGTCGGCGAGGTCGGGGTTGTCCTTGAGGAAGTTGCGGGAGTTCTCCTTGCCCTGGCCGAGCTGGTCGCCCTCGTACGTGTACCAGGCGCCGGCCTTGCGGACGAAGCCGTGCTCCACGCCCATGTCGATCAGACCACCCTCACGGCTGATGCCCTGCCCGTAGAGGATGTCGAATTCGGCCTGCTTGAACGGGGGCGCCACCTTGTTCTTGACGACCTTGACGCGGGTGCGGTTACCCACGGCGTCGGTGCCGTCCTTCAGCGTCTCGATCCGGCGGATGTCCAGACGCACCGAGGCGTAGAACTTCAGCGCCCGGCCACCGGTCGTGGTCTCCGGGGAGCCGAACATCACTCCGATCTTCTCGCGCAGCTGATTGATGAAGATCGCGGTGGTCTTGGACTGGTTGAGCGCGCTGGTGATCTTACGGAGAGCCTGGCTCATCAGACGGGCCTGCAGACCCACGTGCGAGTCGCCCATCTCACCCTCGATCTCCGCACGGGGCACCAGGGCCGCGACGGAGTCGATGACGATCAGGTCGAGCGCGCCGGAGCGGACCAGCATGTCCACGATCTCCAGCGCCTGCTCGCCGTTGTCCGGCTGCGAGAGGATGAGGTTGTCGATGTCGACGCCCAGCTTCTTCGCGTACTCCGGGTCCAGAGCGTGCTCCGCGTCGATGAACGCCACCGAGCCGCCGAGCTTCTGCGCGTTCGCCACGGCGTGCAGCGTCAGCGTCGTCTTGCCGGAGGACTCCGGTCCGTACACCTCCACCACACGGCCGCGCGGGAGACCGCCGACGCCGAGCGCGACGTCGAGCGCGGTGGACCCGGTGGGGATCACCTCGATCGGCTCGTTCGGCCGCTCACCGAGGCGCATCACCGCGCCCTTGCCGAATTGCCGTTCAATCTGTGCGAGTGCGGCGTCCAGCGCCTTCTCGCGGTCGGTTCCTGCCATGGGTTCCACCCGATTTGCTTGAGTCGATCGCTTCACGTCACAGACGCTAACCCCTGCCACTGACAATGGGCCTCGACGTCCTCCCGGCCTGTGGACAACTCCACGGCCGGACCCGGCAAAACCCGGCCGGAATCCCATGAGAATGGATGTTCGATTTCAGTGTCAAGCGCACCACGCCGGGCCGACATGGACGAGGGTAGCCGCTTATAGCAGTCAGTATCGAGCAAGTCAATGAACTGTGACAGACCACACGTCGGATTCAGGCGATTGAGGGCATCCCGTGCGACCTTCGAGGAATCGGCGGTGCGTCAGCGCCGGCCGCCCCCGCCACCGCCCCGCACCACGCCGCGGATCCTCGACAGCACCGGCCGGCCACGGCGCCAGCGGTGGCCGCCATGCACCCTCGGGTCGTCCATCACGTCGTAGCGCTTCACGTACGCGCCCAGGAACGCCTGAAGCGTCGCGACGGCCGGAATGGCGATCAGCGCCCCGACGGCGCCCATCAGCGCGGTGCCCGCGACCACCGAGCCGAAGGCGACCGCGGGGTGGATGTCGACCGTCTTGGACGTGAGCTTCGGCTGCAGGGCGTAGTTCTCGAACTGCTGGTAGACCACGACGAAACCGAGCACCCACAGCGCGTACCAGGGGTCGACGGTGAAGGCGATCAGCATGGGCAGCGCACCGGCCAGATACGTGCCGATCGTGGGGATGAACTGCGAGACGAGTCCGACCCAGACCGCGAGTGCGGGTGCGTAGGGCACACCGAGGACCACCAGCAGGATGTAGTGCGCCGCTCCGGAGATCAGCGCCATCAGTCCGCGCGAGTAGATGTACCCGCCGGTCTTGTCGACCGCGATCTCCCAGGCGCGCAGGACCTCGGTCTGCCGGGAGGGCGGCAGCACGGAGCACAGCGCGCGCCGCAGCCGGGGACCGTCGGCAGCGAAGTAGAACGAGAACAGGAAGATCATCAGAAGACGGAACAGCCCGCCCAGCACGGTGGTGGAGACGTCGAGCACGCCGGTCGCGCTGTTCTGCACATATCTCTGGAGCCAGTCGGAGTGCAGCAGGCTGTCCTGCACCTCGACCCGGGAGAGCTCCGTGTGGAAGGTCTGATTGACCCAGTTGATCACCGAGTCGAGGTACTTGGGGAACTCCTCGACCATGTCGACGATCTGGCCGGCGAGCATCGAGCCGAGCAGGACGACGAAACCGACCCCGGCGATCAGCACGGCGAGGAAGACCAGGAAGGTGGCGAGTCCCCGGCGCATCCCGCGTCCCGCCATGCGGCTGACGGCCGGCTCGATGGCCAGCGCGAGGAAGAAGGCGATGAGGACGTTGGTCAGCAGCCCGATGAGCTGGTAGAAGGCCCAGCTGCCCAGCTGGAAGCACCCGTAGAGCGCCAGGGCCAGGACCATCGCGCGCGGCAGCCAGCCGGGCATGCGGACGGGGCCGGCGCCGGGCGGCGGAGGGGGTGGTGCGGCGGGCGGGACGGGCGGTGAGGCGGGCGGCTGGGTCTGGGCGGTCTCGTCTGTCGGTGCCACGGGACAAGTCTCGCTCACCGCGGTGACAGTCGGCCGCGCGGCCCGTCGGCGGCCCGCGCGGGTGACCAGGCGACGCGTTCGTGCCGGAGCGCGGTGCCCCGTCGATCAGCGCTTGTCGGGGGGCACGCCGACCGCCGAGCAGACCCCGCGCCAGACGTCCTTGGCCTCCCAGCCCGCGGCGAGGGCGTCGTGCACCGTACGACCGCCGAGCTCCGCCATGACGTGATCCCGCGCGAAGGAGTCGGCGTACGTCTCGCCGAAGTGATCCGCCATCCGTTCCCAGAAAATCGTCAACCGCATGCCCTCAGTATCCCGCTCCTGAGAGTGCAGCCGGGCCCGGAGGGGCCTGCCGGCGGCGTTTTCCCCTCTACGGTCGGTGCATGGCTGGAACCGGAGCACATTCCCTCGCCCGCGCCGAGCAGTTCATCTGGCTCACCGCACGCGTTCTCGAGCAGCGGCGGTTCGCCCACCTCTTCCTGGGAGGGAGCGCGGACATCGTCGAAACCGCGCTCGCCGCCTATCGGAACGAGGACGGCGGCTATGGTCACGGGCTCGAACCCGATCTCCGCGGACCTGTGAGTCAGCCACTGCACACCGCTCACGCGCTGAGCGTTCTCGACTCGATCGGTCGCTGCGGCGGTCTGCGCGTGGAGCGGATCTGCCGCTATCTGACGGACGTATCGACCAAGGAAGGCGCACTGCCCGCGCTCCACCCCTCCCAGCGCGGCTACCCCGCGGCCCCCTTCATCCCCGTCGTCGACGACCCGCCCGCCGAACTGCTGGCGACCGGCCCGGTGGTCGGACTGCTGCACCGTAATCAGGTGTGGCATGCCTGGCTCTTCCGGGCCACCGACTTCTGCTGGGCCGCCGTCGACGCTCTGGAGCAGTCCCACCCGTACGAGATCGAGGCGGCCGTCGCCTTCCTCGACGGCGTCCCCGACCGTGCGCGTGCCGAGTCCGCCGCCGAACGGCTGGGGAAGCTGGTGCGCGAACAGCGCCTGGTGGTGCTGGATCCGCAGCGCCGCGCGGAATACCCGGTGGCCCCCGGTTACGCCTCGGGGGAACACCATTTCCCCTACGACTACGCCCGCACACCCGGGTCGCTCGCCCGCGGCTGGTTCAGCGACGGCGAACTGGAGAGCTCCCTGGATCATCTGGCGGCCGAACAGCAGGAGGACGGAGGCTGGCCCGTCAACTGGCGGCAGTGGGCACCCGGAACGGCCCTGGAGGGCCGCCCGATCGTGACGCTCAAAGCTCTGCAGACCCTCCGGGAGTACGGTCGTGGTCTGCGCTGATCGGTCCCGCCTCAGAGCAGGGCGCGAGCGACGGCCGTGACCACGACCGCAGCGCCGACGACCACCAGGAAGGGAGCCCGCAGGACGAGGGCGAGCGCCGCCGCGGCAAGCCCCGCCGCTCTGGCGTCCAGCACCAGCTGCTGTCCGTCGCCGAAGGTCTGCTGGGCGGTGAGGGCCGCGAGCAGCGCCACCGGCAGGAGCGCTGCCAGTCGTTGCACAAGGGGGCGTTCCAGGACTCCGGCGGGGACCAGGAGCCCCAGGAGCTTCGCGAGGTAGCAGCCGACGGCGGTGAGCCCGATGGCGATCCAGATGCTCATCGGCCCTCCCCGGGCTTCCCGCCGTCGGCGACGGTTTCGTCCGTGCTGCTCCTGCCGCGGCCCTTCAGGACGAGGACGACCGGGGCCGCCAGGGCGGACACGAGTACGGGCACGCCCGCCGGCAGTACCGGCAGAAGGCCGAGCACCAGCAGGACCGCGAGCCCGGCTGTGACGCGCTCAGTGGTGTTCTTCAGCATCGGCGCGAGCAGTGCGAGGAACACGGCGGGGCTGGCGGCGTCCAGCCCCCAGGCGTCGGTGTCACCGAGCGCCTCCGCCCC
The DNA here is from genome assembly GCF_042728155.1 of Streptomyces sp. NPDC060209. Taxonomy (NCBI): domain Bacteria; kingdom Bacillati; phylum Actinomycetota; class Actinomycetes; order Kitasatosporales; family Streptomycetaceae; genus Streptomyces; species Streptomyces sp. NPDC060209. Next base: position 8,452 of record NZ_JBHWZS010000058.1, on the reverse strand, counting down.
GAGCGCGCCGACCAGCGTGGTCAGGTTCCACAGGGCGTAGAGGGTGAGCCCGGTGACGGTGAAACCGATGCGCGCGGCGCGCCTGGTGGGCTGGGGCAGGGTGACAGCGGTCGTCTCGTCGATGACCCATTGGGCGGCGAGGGGGCGCAGGACGCGCGGCAGTGCGAGGAGCTGCGACAGCCGCAGCCCGTAGAAGGCGTTGCGGATACCCAGGAAGAACGCTCCGGCCGCGGCGGTGTAGGGGTTGCCGCCGGCCGCGAGTGCGCCGACGAGGGCGAACTGGGAGGCGCCGGTGAAGACGAGGAGACTCAATGCGCAGGTCTGGAGAAGGGTGAGTCCGGAGCCTGCCGAGGTCACGCCGAAGGCGAATCCGGAGAGACCCACGGCTATGCCCACGCCGAGGGCGTCCCGGACGACTGCGCCGTCCGGCTTCTCCGTGCCCGCGCCCCGCGCATCAGGGGCGCCGGTGCTCTGAGGGGGTGCTGTCTGTTCTGCCACGCCCGGAACGCTACGGGGAGAGGTCTCTGCCGGTCTTGTACGTTCTTGCACGCTCACGCTGGTAGGCGCCCGGAGGAACCCCGACGATCCGGGTGAAGTGGCGGTTGAGATGGGGCTGGTCGGTGAAGCCGACGGCGGCGGCCGCATCGGCGGGTGCGGTCCCCGCGTCGAGCATGCGCCGCGCACGGCGCACCCGGGCGTCGGTGAGCCAGGTGTGCGGGGGCATCCCGTACTGCTTCTTGAAGGCACGCAGCAGCGCGAACGGGCTGGTGCCCAGCTCGGCGGCGAGCGCTTCCAGGGTGGGCGGGCGCTCCATCCGCTCCTCCAGCGCCGCCCGCGCGCGTGCGGCGTCGCGGGCACCGGCGAAGTGCGTCGCCCTGGTCGGCAGCACGCTTCCGTGGCGGTCGAGGAGCCGGGCGACCAGGACGCGCAGGACGCTGTCGGCGGCCAGGGCGTTGCCCTCCTCGGCCGCACGGTGGACCTCGGTGATCAGCCGGGCGGCAGACGGGTCCCGCACTCCCGTCTCGGTGAAACCGACGGTGCCGCGGAGGCTCGTCAGGTCGGCCGCGATGTCGTTGATCACCTGGGCCGACGGGTAGAGCGTGGCGTAGACCCACCCTTCGGGCACCCCGGCGCGGGCGGTGTGCGGCACTTCCGGATTGATCATGACCACGGTCCCGGGGCCGGCGTGCACGGTGCCGCCGGGAAGGCCGACGTCCTCGACACCGCTGGTGATCGTGCCGAAGACGAAGCCCTCGTGACTGTGGCGCGGAAAGGTGTGGCGGACGTACCGGGCACGCAGCAGATCGAGATGGGGCAGCTCGGCGTACTGCCAGTACCTCGCCCATTCCTGTGTCGTGTCCACCTCCGCCATACTCGCATTCTCGCAGGTCCAGGCGGTGGGCGAAGCCCGGAATGGGGAGCAGCGGGCACGTCCACCGGCCGTTGTCAGTGGCGGGGTGCACGATGGGGGGCATGGCAGGTTCCGCACTCGATTCGTTCTCGCCCGCGACCCGCAGCTGGTTCGCGGGCGCCTTCGACGCGCCCACCGCGGCGCAGGAGGGTGCCTGGCGGGCCATCGGCGAGGGTTCGGACGTGCTGGTCGTCGCACCGACCGGATCGGGCAAGACACTCGCCGCCTTTCTCGCCTCCCTCGACCGGCTGGCGGCTGTCCCGCCGCCCGCCGAGGCGAAGAAGCGCTGCCGCGTGCTGTACGTCTCGCCGATGAAGGCGCTCGCCGTCGACGTGGAGCGGAATCTGCGTTCACCGCTGACCGGGATCCGTCAGGAGTCGGTGCGCCTGGGCCTGCCCGAGCCGGAGGTTCGGGTCGGGATCCGTTCCGGCGACACCCCGCCGGCCGAGCGCCGTTCGATGGCGACGAAACCCCCGGACATCCTGATCACCACTCCCGAATCGCTGTTCCTGATGCTCACCTCCTCGGCCCGGGACGCGCTGGCCGGGGTCGAGACGGTGATCGTGGACGAGGTGCACGCCGTCGCGGGCACCAAGCGCGGTGCCCATCTCGCCGTGTCCCTGGAGCGTCTGGACGAGCTGTTGCCGCGTCCCGCGCGGCGCATCGGGCTGTCGGCGACGGTCCGACCGGTCGACGAGGTCGCGCGGTTCCTGTCGCCGCAGCGGAAGGTGTCCATCGTCCAGCCCCCGTCCGCCAAGGAGTTCGACCTCTCCGTCGTGGTTCCGGTGGAGGATCTCGGCGAGCTGAGCGGCTCCCCCGCCACGGGTGACGAGGGCAGCCAGGCGGAGAAGCCGTCGATCTGGCCCCATGTCGAGGAGCGGATCGCCGATCTGGTCCAGTCCCACCGCTCCACGATCGTCTTCGCCAACTCCCGGCGGCTTGCGGAGCGCCTTTGCAACCGGCTGAACGAGATCGCCTACGAGCGGGCGACCGGCTCCGCGTTCGAGGAGGAGCCGGGAGCCGGCGGGTCGCTGCCCGAGGCCCATTCGCCGGCCGAGATCATGGCCCAGTCCGGGGCCGCCAAAGGCGCGCCGGCCCTCCTCGCCCGTGCGCATCACGGCTCGGTGTCCAAGGAGCAGCGCTCCCAGGTCGAGGAGGACCTCAAGGCGGGACGGCTGCCCGCCGTGGTCGCCACTTCCAGCCTGGAGCTGGGGATCGACATGGGCGCGGTCGACCTGGTGATCCAGGTCGAGTCGCCGCCGTCCGTGGCCTCGGGACTGCAGAGGGTGGGACGTGCCGGACACCAGGTCGGCGCCGTGTCCACCGGTGTGGTCTTCCCCAAGTACCGCGGTGACCTGGTGCAGGCGGCCGTGGTCACCGAGCGGATGCGTGAGGGAGCCATCGAGGCTCTGCGCATCCCGTCCAACCCATTGGACGTGCTCGCCCAGCAGATCGTCGCCACGGTCGCGCTCGACAGCTGGCAGGCCGACGACCTGCTCGCCCTGGCCCGCCGGGCGGCCCCCTTCGCCTCGCTCCCCGAATCCGCGTTCACCGCCGTGCTCGACATGCTCGCCGGACGCTATCCGTCGGACGCCTTCGCGGAGTTGCGGCCCCGCGTGGTGTGGGACCGCGTCACCGGTTCGGTCACGGGCCGCCCCGGTGCCCAGCGGCTCGCCGTCACCTCGGGCGGCACCATTCCCGACCGCGGGCTCTTCGGCGTCTTCCTGGCCGGTGCGGACCCGAAGAAGGGCGGTGGACGCGTCGGTGAGCTGGACGAGGAGATGGTCTACGAGTCCCGGGTCGGCGACGTCTTCACGCTGGGCACCACATCCTGGCGGATCGAGGACATCACCAGGGACCGTGTCCTGGTCTCGCCCGCCCCCGGAGTCCCGGGCAGGCTGCCGTTCTGGAAGGGCGACCAGCTGGGCCGCCCGCTGGAGCTGGGCCGTGCGCTGGGCGCGTTCCTCCGCGAGCTCGGGGGACTGTCCGCCGAGGACGCCAGGCTCCGGCTGCTCGCCGCCGGGCTCGACGCCTGGGCGGCGGACAACATCCTGTCCTACCTCGACGAGCAGCGCCGGGCCTGCGGCCACGTCCCGGACGACAGGACCGTCCTCGTCGAGAGGTTCCGGGACGAGCTGGGCGACTGGCGGATCGTGGTGCATTCGCCGTTCGGGGCCCAGGTGCACGCCCCTTGGGCACTCGCCCTGTCCGCCCGGCTCGGCGAGCGGTACGGCATGGACGCACAGGTCATGCACGCGGACGACGGCATCGTGCTGCGGCTGCCCGACGCCGATCTGATGGGCCTCGACCTGCTCGACTTCGATCCGGTCCAGGCGGACGGGGGCGGGGCCGGCGGCGCCCCGGGGCGCAATGGCGCCGGCCCGGGTTTCCCCGCCGCGGGACACGACAGCGATCAGCCCCCTGTCGGGGCCACCGATGTGGTGTTCGACAAGGGAGAGATCAGCCAGGTCGTCACCGAACAGGTCGGCGGATCCGCGCTGTTCGCCTCACGGTTCCGCGAATGCGCCGCGCGTGCGCTGCTGTTGCCCCGGCGCAGTCCGGGAAAGCGCACTCCTCTGTGGCAGCAGCGTCAGCGTGCCTCCCAGCTGCTCCAGGTGGCCTCCGAGTTCGGCTCGTTCCCGATCGTCCTCGAAGCCGTCCGCGAATGCCTTCAGGACGTCTTCGACGTCCCTGGTCTCGCCGAGCTGATGGGCGACCTGGAGGCGCGCCGGATCCGCCTGGTCGAGGTGACCACGCCCGAGCCGTCACCGTTCGCCCGCTCGCTCCTCTTCGGCTATGTCGCACAGTTCCTGTACGAGGGCGACTCGCCCCTCGCCGAGCGGCGGGCGGCAGCCCTCTCGCTCGACTCCCATCTCCTGGCGGAGCTGCTCGGCCAGGCGGAGCTGCGCGAGCTGCTCGACGCCGACGTCCTCGGCGAACTGGAGCGGGAGCTCCAGTGGCTGACCGATGACAGGAAGATCAAGGACGTCGAGGGAGTCGCCGATCTGCTGCGCGTCCTCGGCCCCCTCACCGACGCCGAACTGGCGGAGCGCGGCGCCGAGACCGCCTGGGCACCGGAGCTGGAGGCGTCCCGGCGCGCCATCCGGGTCCGCCTCGGCGGAGCTGCCCATTGGGCGGCCGTCGAGGACGCGGGCCGACTGCGCGACGCACTCGGCACCGCGCTCCCGGTAGGAGTTCCGGAGGCGTTCACCGAGCCGGTCAAAGACCCTCTCGGCGACCTCCTCGCCCGGTACGCCCGTACGCACGGCCCGTTCACCAGCACACAGGCGGCGAGCCGTTTCGGTCTCGGCACCGCTGTCACGGACGGAGCGCTTCAGCGGCTCGCCGCGTCGGGCCGCGTCGTCCAGGGCGAGTTCCACCCCGCGGGCATCGGCCAGGAGTGGTGTGATGCCACGGTCCTGCGGCGGCTGCGCCGCCGTTCGCTCGCCGCGCTCCGCCAGGAGCTGGAGCCTGTTCCTCCCGCCGCGCTGGCCGGCTTCCTCCCCCAGTGGCAGCACCTCGGCGACAACAGCCTGCGCGGGATCGACGGACTGGCCCGCGCCATCGAGCAGTTGCAGGGCGCCCCGGTTCCCGCGTCCGCCCTGGAGAAGCTGATCCTGCCGAGCCGCGTCGCCGGGTACACCCCCGCAATGCTCGACGAGCTCACGACCACCGGCGAGGTCGTCTGGGCCGGTGCGGGCGCCCTCCCCGGCAAGGACGGCTGGCTCTCCCTCTATCCGGCCGACAGCGCGCCCCTGCTCCTCCCGCCGCCTCACCCGCTGGAGGAGACCGCGTTGCACGAGTCGGTTCTCACCGCCCTTTCCGGCGGGTACGGGCTCTTCTTCCGCCAGATCGCCGATCAGGTCCGGGCCACAACCCACCCGGACTGCACCGATCCCCAGCTGGCCGACGCACTCTGGGACCTGGTCTGGTCCGGCCGTCTCACCAACGACACGCTCGCCCCGCTGCGTTCGCTCCTGGGCTCGGGGCGCACGGCCGGATCCACCGCGCACCGCGCGAGGCGCAATGTTCCACGCGGCCGTTACGGGTCGCTGACCGCGGCAGCCCGTCCCGCGTCCCGCACCGGTCCGCCGACCGTGTCGGGGCGCTGGTCGCTGCTGCCCCCTGCGGAGCCCGAGCCCACCCATCGCGCGCATGCCCTGGCCCGGACGCTCCTCGACCGCCACGGCGTGGTGACCCGCGGCGCGGTGCAGGCCGAGGGCGTCGAGGGTGGGTTCTCGGCGGTCTACCGCATCCTTGCCGCGTTCGAGGACAGCGGGCAGGCCCGTCGTGGCTATGTCGTCGAGGGGCTGGGGGCGGCACAGTTCGCCATGGACGGCGCCGTGGACCGTCTCAGGGCGGCCTCCACCGCCCGCGACCGGGCGGACCCCGGCTCGGCTCCCCGCGCCCTGGTCCTCGCTGCGGCCGATCCTGCCAACGCGTACGGTGCCGCTCTGTCCTGGCCCGAGTCGCCGGACGGCGCGGGACACAAGCCCGGCCGCAAGGCGGGCGCGCTGGTGGTCCTCGTGGACGGCGAGCTGACGCTCTACATGGAGCGCGGCGGCAAGTCCCTTCTCGCGTGGCCCACCGATCCCGCCGACCCGGCACTCCGCGCCGCCGCCGAGGCGCTCGCGTCGGCGGCACGCGCGGGGACGCTCGGCACGGTCACGGTGGAGCGCACCAACGGCGCCTCTTCCCTCACATCTCCGCTGGGAAAGACCCTGGAGGCCGCAGGATTCCTGGCCACACCGCGAGGTCTGCGGCTGCGCGCCTGAGGGCGGCTTCGGCGCGGAGAAGGACCGCGCACAGACGTGTCCGCGCATCATGGATGCATGCCCGAAGGTGACACCGTCCTGCAGACCGCCCTGCGTCTCGACTCCGCGCTCGGCGGCCGGGTGCTGACCGTCTCAGATCTGCGGGTCCCACGGTTCGCCACAGCCGACCTGACCGGCCGTACGGTGCTGGGCGTCACGGCGCGCGGCAAGCATCTGCTCGCCCGCTTCCAGGGCGGTCTCACTCTGCACAGCCATCTGCGCATGGAGGGCGCCTGGCGCGTGTACGACCACGGCGAGCGTTGGCGAGGCGGCCCCGACCACCAGATCCGTGCCGTGCTCGCCACCGCGGAACACACCGCCGTCGGCTACCGGCTGCCTGTCCTCGAGCTGCTCCGCACCGAGGACGAGGAGCAGGTCGTCGGCCACCTCGGCCCCGATCTGCTGGGGACGGACTGGGACCCGGACACCGCTCTGCGCAATCTGCTCGCCGACACCGGCCGCCGCATCGGGGACGCGCTCCTGGACCAGCGCAATCTGGCCGGCATCGGCAACGTCTACATGTGCGAGCTCTGCTTCATGGCCCGTGCGACACCCTGGCTCCCGATGGGCGAGCTGCCCCTGCCCATCGCCACCCGCCTGGTCAGCACGGCCAGGCAGCTCCTGGAGGCCAACCGCGACCGTCCGATGCGGACCACGACCGGGGCCACCGCGGCCATGTCCCGCAGGCTCACAGGGGAGCGCCTCTTCGTCTACGGAAGGGCCGGCCGCCCCTGTCTGCGCTGCCGCACACCCATCCGCAAGACGGTCCGCGACAACCGTCCCACCTACTGGTGCCCGCACTGCCAGTCCGGGCCCACCGGCTGAAGAAGCCTCTGCCCGGCCGCCCGCCGGTACCTGATGCCCACCGAGGGGCTAGGGGGATATGTCCGTCCGGTCCGCTCCGGACTCGTCGGCAACTCGCTCCGGCCGCACAGCGGCCGCCACATGTACCGGCAGGAGGCTCAGCCCCCACCCCCCGGCCGCCACCGCGCCCTCGACCAGTCCGGCGTGTTCCGGCTCCAGAACCAGCCGCAGCACCGCCCACCACCAAGCGCCGCCGAGGACGAGCGCCGGCACCCACCGCCGCACCATGGCTGCCTCCTCCGGCCGACGCTAGTACGGCACGATCTCCTGACGGGAGGGCGCACCGGTGCACTACCGGCGTGCGCGGCGCGAACGGAACGACGGTGCGCGCCCTCTCCTGGGCCGCTACGGAGAGAGGTGAACCCCGCGGCCCTCCCCCGCAGTTTCCCCCGGGTCGGCGCCGGCTGCATCCCGCGGACCCGCACATGCCGGTGCCCCCGGGATCGGAATCCGCGGGGGCACACCGGTGGGTGAATCTCTCACTTGTCGTCGTCGGTGAGGGAGTCCTTCACGCCCTTGGCTCGGTCGCCGGTGGCACCCAGGGCTCCCTCCGCCTTGGCCTTGGCCTGGTCGGACTTGCCTTCGGCCTCCTTGCGGCGGTCGCCGGTGACCTTCCCGGTCGCTTCCTTGGCCTTGCCCTTGAGCTTGTCCATGGCCTTCTTGTCCGTCACGGCGATTCCTTCCTCGAGTTCGAGGTTCAGGCGTTCGAGTTCAGGCACTCTCCGCCTGGAACATCCATGCGTGCTTCTCGAGATCCGCAGTGAGCGTGATCAGGATGTCCTGGCTGATGGGGTCGGGTTCGTCGGTCGCCTCGATCCGCTCCCGCATGCGGTCGATGACCACCCGGAGGGCGTCGACGAGCACACGTACCGCATCCACGTCCTTGATCCAGCCGTCGGGCACGGCCTCGATGGCAGTGGTCTTCGCGAGCGTCCGGGAGCGGCCGTCCGGATTGACGCCGACCGCGGAAGCCCTCTCCGCGACCGTGTCCGAATGCTGACGCGCCGTGTCGACGACCTCGTCGAGCTGAAGGTGCACGGAGCGGAAGCGCGGGCCGACCACATTCCAGTGGACCTGCTTGGCCACCAGGGAGAGATCGACCAGGTCGACCAGCGCGCCTTGCAGCGCGTCTCCCACGACCTTGCGGTCTCCCTCGGACAGGGCGCTCTTCACGACAGACATGCACTTCTCCGTTCAGATAGCTGTTCGCCTTACCATCTGTCCACAATGTCACATATGGAGCGAAACGGTCATCCAGGTGGTTGTCCCGGAGAATCGACCTCCGGCCTCACTCCGCGCCTGCCCCGCGAACGGCCCCGCACACACCCGGTACGCGAAAGCCCCGGCCGACCCCGTGAGGGGT
>NZ_JBHWZS010000057.1:0-35959 GCF_042728155.1 Streptomyces sp. NPDC060209 | reverse complement strand
ATCGCGGCCTGGTGCGCCGGGTCCTCCAGCGCGCCGCCGGTGAGGACGACGGCCGCGGCGCGCTGGCGCTGCAGCAGCGTGAGGTAGGTGAGTTCGCGCTCGGGGGAGCCGCCGGTGTTGCAGACGACGGCGAGCTTCTCGCCGCCTCCGCGCCCGGATCCGTCGCCCGGGCCGCCGATCTCGCTCTGCGCGGCCCCGGCCATGATGCCGAAGAACGGGTCGGCGATGTCGTTGACCAGGATGCCCACAAGGTCGGACGTGGCGGCGGCGAGCGAGCTGGCCGGGCCGTTCAGTACGTAGTCCAGTTCGTCCACCGCGCGCAGGACCCGCTCCCGGGTGGACGAGGCCACCGGGTAGTTGCCGTTCAGGACACGGGACACGGTGGCCGGGGACACCCGGGCGCGGGCCGCAACGTCCGCCAGGGTGACTGTCATCGCTCTCCTCCGAGGAGTTGTGGAGCGGCCCCCCTTGTCCGGGCCGCTGTCGGCAGGCTAGCGTCATACCGCATAGAAAGCGCTTGCTACGGCTGTATGGAGGAACTTTCGTGACACGCAGGACAGTGCGCATCGCCATGAACGGCGTCACGGGACGCATGGGATACCGGCAGCACCTGGTGCGCTCGATCCTCGCGATCCGCGAGCAGGGCGGCCTCGACCTCGGCGGCGGCGAGGTGCTGTGGCCCGAACCCGTGCTCGTCGGCCGCCGCGCCCACGCGCTGGAGGCACTCGCCGCACAGCACGGCCTGACCGAGTGGTCGACCGACCTGGACGCGGTGCTCGCGGACGAGTCGATCGACATCTACTTCGATGCCCAGGTCACCTCGGCCCGCGTCGAGGCGATCAAGAAGGCGATCGCCGCGGGCAAGCACATCTACACCGAGAAGCCCACCGCCACCGACGTCGAGGGCGCGCTCGAACTGGCCCGCCTCGCACGCGACGCGGGCATCAAGCACGGCGTCGTCCAGGACAAGATCTTCCTCCCGGGCCTGCTCAAGCTGAAGCGCCTCATCGACGGCGGCTTCTTCGGTGAGATCCTCTCCGTGCGCGGGGAGTTCGGCTACTGGGTCTTCGAGGGCGACTGGCAGGACGCCCAGCGTCCCTCCTGGAACTACCGCGCGGAGGACGGCGGCGGCATCGTCGTCGACATGTTCCCGCACTGGGAGTACGTGCTGCACGAGCTGTTCGGCCAGGTCACGACCGTATCGGCGCATGTGCAGACACACATCCCGCAGCGCTGGGACGAGCAGGGCAAGCCCTACGCCGCCACCGCCGACGACGCCGCGTACGGCACCTTCCAGCTGGCGAGCGGCGCCGTCGCCCAGATCAACTCCTCCTGGACGGTCCGCGTCAACCGCGACGAGCTCGTCGAGTTCCAGGTCGACGGCACCCACGGCTCCGCCGTCGCCGGACTGCGCAACTGCCGTGTCCAGCACCGCTCGGCGACCCCCAAGCCGGTCTGGAACCCCGACCTCCCGGTCACCGAGCCGTTCCGCGACCAGTGGCAGGAAGTCCCCGACAACGCCGAGTTCGACAACGGCTTCAAGGCACAGTGGGAGCTCTTCCTGCGCCACATCGTCCTCGACGAGCCCTACACCTGGGACCTGATGGCCGGTGCCCGAGGCGTCCAGCTGGCCGAGCTCGGCCTCAAGTCCTCGGCCGAGGGCCGCCGCTTCGACGTCCCGGAGCTGAGCCTGTGACCATCCAGCTCCCGCAGGGCCCGTACGAACCCCGCGCAACGCCGCTCGACCTGGCACCGTCCGGGGCGCCGCTCGCCTCCCGTACGGTCTTCTCCGCCGCCCATGTCGTCGCCGACCCGTACGCCGACATCAGCCCCGACGACCCCGTCGCGGTCGACTGGGACGCCACCCTCGCCTTCCGCCGCCACCTCTGGTCGCACGGCCTGGGCGTCGCCGAGGCCATGGACACCGCTCAGCGTGGCATGGGCCTGGACTGGGCCGGTGCGGGCGAGCTGATCCGCCGCTCGGCCGCCGAGGCGAAGTCCGTGGGCGGCAGGATCGCCTGCGGCGTGGGCACCGACCAGCTCACCGGTCCCGCCACCCTGCCCGAGGTGCGCGCCGCGTACGAGGAGCAGCTCGCCCTGGTCGAGGGGAGCGGCGCCCAGGCCATCCTGATGGCCTCCCGCGCGCTGGCCGCCGCCGCGAACGGCCCCGAGGACTACCTGGAGACGTACGCCCATCTCCTGCGCCAGGCCACGGAACCGGTCGTCCTGCACTGGCTCGGCCCCATGTTCGACCCGGCGCTGGAGGGCTACTGGGGCAGCGCCGACCTCGACGCCGCCACGGACACCTTCCTGAAGGTCATCGCGGAGCACCCGGACAAGGTCGACGGCATCAAGATCTCGCTCCTGGACGCCGAGCGCGAGGTCGATGTACGGCGCCGTCTTCCCGGCGGGGTGCGCTGCTACACCGGCGACGACTTCAACTACCCCGAGCTCATCGCGGGCGACGACCGGGGCTTCAGCCACGCCCTGCTCGGCATCTTCGACCCGCTGGGCCCGCTGGCCGCCCACGCCGTGAGGGTCCTGGACACCGGGGACGTCGAGGGATTCCGCGCTCTCCTCGACCCCACGGTCGAGCTGTCGCGCCATCTGTTCAAGGCCCCGACCCGTTTCTACAAGACGGGCGTGGTCTTCCTCGCCTGGCTGGCGGGCCACCAGGAGCACTTCACGATGGTCGGTGGCCTGCAGTCCGCCCGTTCGCTGCCGCATCTGGCGAAGGCGTACGAACTGGCCGACGGTCTCGGCCTGTTCCCGGACCCCGAGCTGGCCGAGGCCCGGATGCGCGCCCTGCTGACCGTCCACGGAGGAAGCCGATGAGCGCCGATCTGTCCCGCCTGTCCATCAACCAGGAGACGGTCCGGCAGCTGTCCCTGCCGGAGCTCGTCGAGGGCTGCGCCAAGGCGGGCATCGGCAAGGTCGGCCTGTGGCGCGCCCCGGTGCAGGAGTACGGCATCGAGCGCGCCGGGCAGTTGATGAAGGACGCGGGCCTGACCGTCACCAGCCTCTGCCGCGGCGGATTCCTCACCGCGACCGACCCCGCCGAACGCGCCCGCGCCCTGGACGACAACCGTGCGGCGGTCGACGAGGCCGCGGGCGTGAACACGGACACCCTGGTCCTGGTCTCCGGCGGACTCCCCGACGGGGAGAAGGACCTGTTCGGCGCCCGGGAGCGCATCGCCGAAGCGCTGGCGGAGCTGGCCCCGTACGCCCAGGAGCGGGGCATCCGGCTCGCGATCGAGCCGTTGCACCCGATGTTCGCCTCGGACCGCTGCGTCGTCTCCACCCTCTCCCAGGCGCTGGACCTCGCGGAGCGCTTCCCGGCCGAGCAGGTCGGGGTGGTCGTCGACGCGTACCACATCTGGTGGGACGACCAGGTCGCCGCGCAGATCGCCCGGGCCGGCGCGGGCGGACGGATCCACTCCTTCCAGCTGGCCGACTGGATCACCCCGCTCCCGGCGGGTGTTCTGGTGGGGCGGGGCCAACTGGGCGACGGATGCGTGGACTTCCGTGCGATGCGCCGCCAGGTCGAGGCCACCGGCTTCGACGGGCCGATCGAGGTCGAGATCTTCAACGAGCAGCTCTGGGCCCGTGACGGTGCCGAAGTGATCGGTGAAGTCGCCGCCCGTTACCTGGAACATGCCTGCTGAGAGGCGCTCCGACCGACTTCGGTAAAGAGACGGTCAAGTCGTGCAACCTTTCCGTACCCTCCCCGGTCGTACTCTGCGTCGGGACTTCCGGGGAGGGGTCCGGGGGGATCGGGAAGCCCGACGGAGGGGGAAAGCGAGGGGGGTCCGGCCTTATGGCCGGGCCCCATTCCGCGTTTCCGGGGCCGTGACGCACCTGCTCCTGGAGGGGAACTCCCGGGCGTCCGCCCGGTCGGGGACGACGCCGGCACCGCCGGCGACGGTGCTGGGCGTCGCCGCACCTGGCGTCCCCGAGGGCATGGTCGTGATCGAGGCCGCAGGCGTCATCGACCGAGCGGGCCGGATCCGTCCGGTTTCCTGAACAGTGCGGCCCAGAGGAAGTCCTCGCCGAAGCAAGGGGAGTCGGCCGGCTCGTCACGCATCCGCCGCAGTTCGATCTCCTCCATCCCGGAGAAGATCCAGCGCAGCGACTCGGGCGTGTAGGCGAGGCCGCCCTGAAGCCCCGTACCGCCGTACAACTCGGCGTCCGGGAGCTCGGAGCCCATCGCTCCGGAGGCGAAGCAGCTGAGGGCGAGGTGCCCGCCGGGAACGAGGACGCGTTCCACGAGCTCGAGATAGCTGACGCGCCGATGGGGCGGCAGGTGGTGGAAGCAACCCGAGTCGTAGATCAGGTCGTACGGCCCGCCCGGAGCGTCGTCGGCGAAGGCGTCGCCGCAGTGGAAGCGGATGTCCGCCCCTGCCTCGGCGGCCCGTTCCCCGGCCCAGGCGACGGCCCCCGGTGACAGATCGACGGCGTCCACCTCGAAGCCCCGCGAGGCGAGATGCAGAGCGTTGCGTCCCGGTCCGCAGCCGAGGTCGAGGGCACGGCCGGGTGCGATGACGCCTTTGTCGAGGGAGGATACGAGGCTCTCGTCCGGCTTCGCGACGAAGAAGGGCACGGGCTTCGACCGGTCCTCGTAGAACCCGTCCCACCAAGCCCCGGCCTCGCCGGTCCAGCGGTCCGCCTCCGGTGCGAACAGGCTGTCCATGAGCTTCAGTACGTCGTCCACCGAGCGTATGTTCCGGTCCATCCGGAACCCCCTTCCCGAGGACCCAACTCTAGGCCGCAGGCGGGTGTTTCAGCAGTTCGGAGGCGGTGTGAGGGCTCGCTGCGGGGCCCGCTCCGCAGCGTCCGGGGAGCACCCGGGCCGGCCCCTTCGGGCGGGGCGCGTTCTGCTGCCCACGACCCGCCCGCGGGCCGTTGCGGGCCCTTCCCGGGTGTGGCCGAGGCGTGTTTCTCGACCACTTCGAAGGCGGAGGGCCCGGAGGGCCGTCAGGTCTCGATCTCCCACTGGACGCAGTGGTGGCCCGACTCGTGTTCATAGGTCGACGGCCGGTAGTAGAGGAAGGGCGAGCCGCTCTCCAGGGAATCGGCCAGGACCCGGAAGAGCTCGGCCGGACCGGTGGCCCAGAGCGTGCCGTCGAGGTCTCCCGACCCGATACCCAGCTCGTACACATGCCCGTACGAAGGCCCTGGACGGTGATCGACGAAGGCGACGCCCCCGTCGTTGGGCAGGGCGATCGGCACGCACAGGTGCAGATTCACAGCCGGCGCCTCGTCCTCCCACAGGTCGGCTTCGATGTTGTCCTCGCCGACGTCCACGAGTATGTCGCGCATCATCGCGATGTCGTCCAGACCGCTGAGACGGTGCCCCAACGGCAGGAACGCGCCAGCGGGCAGAGGGAAGGAACCCGGTTCGGCGACAGGCAGGGCCGCGCCGTCGTGCAGTTCCAGAAGGCGCCTCAGCTCCGGGTGCAGGGCGAAGCCCAGACGGGATTCCAGTCCGGCGATCCTCTCCGGGTCCGCCGGCCCTCTCAAGGCCGCTCGATCGGCGGGCGAATGGGCCGAGAGCCACGACTCGAAGCGAGCCCACTCGTGATCGAACGCAGCGATGTCCACCTGTGTCATGCGCCGAAGGTAGACGCCCGCACTGACAGCAGGACAGGCGCGAGCGGTGCGGAGGTGCGGGGCTCCCGGCGATCAGGAATGCGCCACTTCAGTCGAAGAGGTCGACCAGCCCATTCACCCAGATCGCCAGGAAGCCCGCGACCAGCAGGAACGCTCCCGTGCATCCTGCGGCGCGGAGCACGGCGCCCCTCTCCGGCTGCTCCTGGCCGGTGACCGTGTCCCAGTCGACGGGCCGGCCCGCGGCCTTCGAGCACGCGGCTCGGAGCGCGGTCAACTGCTCCTCGGCGAAGGCGGATCCGGCCAGGGACTCCGGCCCGCGCCAGGCCACGGCCCGCATGCGCGGGGCGGGCAGGTGATAGCGCTGCTCGAAGGCGGCCGTCTCAGCCGGGTCGCGGTCCTCCTCCAGGTACATCCACCGGCCGGCCTGCTCCGGTTCGCCGTAGAGGCGGTAGACCTCCCCCAGGCGCCGGCGCACCTCCTGACTCGCGGGGTAGGCGGCAACCAGCCCGCGCAGACGCATGCGGGCCATGGGTATGCGCCCGGCTGCCAGGTCGGCGTCCACGCGCCGCAGGGTGTCGGTCAGGGCCATGCGACACATCATCGGTCTCCGCGCGTGTTCCGCACCAACGCATTTCAGTCCTGCGCGCGCGTCCTCCCGTACAGGCCGGGCCGGCCGGCTCGCTCCGGTCACAGGGCTCCGGACGGTTCGGCCGACGCCGGGCGGGTCGCCTCACTGTCGGTGAGCCCCTGTAGCGTCGGGACATGTCCAACTCCGCCGTGCTCGAAGGCGTCCTGGAGCGGATCACCTACGCCAACGAGGAGAACGGCTACACCGTCGCCCGCGTCGACACCGGGCGAGGGGCGGGCGATCTGCTCACCGTCGTCGGCTCGCTGCTCGGTGCCCAGCCCGGTGAGTCCCTGCGGATGGAGGGGCGTTGGGGCTCCCATCCGCAGTTCGGGAAACAGTTCACCGTCGAGAACTACACGACGATCCTCCCCGCCACGATCCAGGGCATCCGCCGCTATCTCGGCTCCGGCCTGATCAAGGGCATCGGCCCCGTCATGGCCGACCGCATCACCACCCACTTCGGCGTGGACACCCTGGACATCATCGAGCAGGAGCCCAAGCGCCTCGTCGAGGTCCCCGGACTCGGTCCGAAGCGGACGAAGATGATCGCCGCGGCCTGGGAGGAGCAGAAGGCGATCAAGGAGGTCATGGTCTTCCTCCAGACCGTCGGCGTCTCCACCTCCATCGCCGTCCGTATCTACAAGAAGTACGAGGACGCCTCGATCTCCGTCGTGAAGAACCAGCCCTACCGGCTGGCCGCCGACGTGTGGGGCATCGGGTTCCTCACCGCCGACCGCATCGCCCAGGCCGTCGGGATCCCGCACGACAGCCCCGAGCGGGTCAAGGCCGGACTCCAGTACGCCCTGTCGCAGTCCACGGACCAGGGACACTGCTTCCTTCCCGAGGAGCGGCTGATCGCCGACGGGGTGAAGCTGCTCCAGGTCGACACCGGGCTCGTCATCGACTGCCTGGCCGAGCTCGCGGAGGACCCGGAGGGCGTCGTACGGGAGAAGGTGCCGGGGCCCGAGGACGGGCAGCCCGTCACCGCCGTGTATCTGGTGCCCTTCCACCGCGCCGAGATCTCCCTCGCCGCCCAGGTGCAGCGCCTGCTGAGCACGCCGGAGGACCGGATGCCGGCCTTCCAGGACGTGGACTGGGACAAGGCGCTGGCCTGGCTCGCAGGGCGTACGGGGGCCACGCTGGCCCCCGAGCAGGAGGCGGCCGTCCGGCTCGCGCTCAGCAGGAAGGTCGCCGTCCTCACCGGCGGTCCCGGCTGCGGGAAGTCGTTCACCGTCCGCTCCGTGGTCGAGCTGGCCCGTGCACGGAACGCGAAGGTGGTGCTGGCCGCCCCCACCGGGCGAGCCGCGAAGCGGCTCTCGGAGCTGACCGGCGCCGAGGCGTCCACCGTGCACCGGCTGCTGGAGCTGAAGCCCGGCGGGGACGCCGCGTACGACCGTGACCGGCCGCTGGACGCCGATCTGGTCGTCGTCGACGAGGCGTCCATGCTCGATCTGCTGCTCGCCAACAAACTCGTCAAGGCGGTGGCACCCGGTGCCCACCTCCTGCTGGTCGGCGATGTGGACCAGCTGCCCTCGGTCGGCGCGGGGGAGGTGCTGCGGGATCTGCTCGCCGAGGGCGGCCCGGTTCCGGCCGTCCGGCTGACGACGATCTTCCGCCAGGCCCAGAAGTCCGGCGTCGTCACCAACGCCCACCGGATCAACTCCGGGGTGCCGCCGCTGACCCAGGGGCTGGACGATTTCTTCCTGTTCGTGGAGGACGAGACGGAGGACGCGGGGGTGCTCGCCGTGGATGTCGCGGCCCGTCGCATCCCCGCCAAGTTCGGCCTGAATCCCCGTCGTGACGTGCAGGTCCTCGCCCCGATGCACCGCGGCCCGGCAGGCGCAGGGCATCTCAACGGGCTGCTCCAGCAGGCCATCACCCCGGGCCGCCCCGGCCTGCCCGAGAAGCGGTTCGGGGGCCGGGTCTTCCGGGTGGGCGACAAGGTGACCCAGATCAGGAACAACTATGACAAGGGGGAGAACGGGGTCTTCAACGGCACGGTCGGCGTCGTCACCTCCCTCGACGCGGACGAGCAGAGGCTGACCGTCCTCACGGACGAGGACGAGGAGATCGGGTACGACTTCGACGAACTGGACGAACTGGCCCACGCCTACGCGATGACCATCCACCGCTCGCAGGGCAGCGAGTATCCGGCGGTCGTCATCCCCGTCACCACCAGCGCCTGGATGATGCTCCAGCGGAACCTGCTGTACACCGCGGTGACCAGGGCCAAGAAGCTGGTCGTACTCGTCGGTTCACGCAAGGCCATCGGCCAGGCCGTCCGCACCGTTTCCGCAGGCAGGCGCTGTACGGGACTGGATTTCCGGCTCCGCGGCGGTACAGCGGAAGACTTCCCGAAAAAATGATCGATCAAAACGGTGGGAAACATCACTGAGCCCTTCCGGAACCGCGATCCAGGGGGCAGGATGAGAAAGTTGACGGCACTCAGTGCCGTCGGTAGGTCCAATGGACGACCCCGAGTGCACTCTCCTGCGCCAAATGGGGGAGGGTGGAGACAGTCAGGGCACCTCGAAGAAGAGGCACTACGTCGGTGAGGGATGACGTGAGCGAGCACACCAACAACGCTGTAGTACTGCGGTACGGCGATGACGAGTACACCTACCCGGTGATCGACAGCACCGTCGGCGACAAGGGCTTCGATATCGGGAAGCTCCGGGCCAATACGGGCCTGGTCACGCTGGACAGCGGATACGGCAACACAGCCGCGTATAAATCCGCCATCACCTACCTCGACGGCGAGCAGGGCATCCTGCGGTACCGCGGTTACCCGATCGAGCAGCTCGCGGAGAGCTCGACGTTCCTCGAGGTCGCCTACACGCTGATCAACGGCGACCTTCCCAAGGTCGACGAGCTGTCGGCCTTCAAGAACGAGATCACCCAGCACACGCTGCTGCACGAGGACGTCAAGCGCTTCTTCGACGGCTTCCCGCGCGACGCCCACCCGATGGCCATGCTGTCCTCGGTCGTCAGCGCGCTGTCCACGTTCTACCAGGACAGCCACAACCCGTTCGACGAGGAGCAGCGTCACCTCTCGACGATCCGGCTGCTGGCGAAGCTTCCGACGATCGCGGCGTACGCGTACAAGAAGTCGATCGGTCACCCGTTCGTCTACCCGCGTAACGACCTCGGCTACGTCGAGAACTTCCTGCGCATGACCTTCTCCGTCCCGGCCCAGGAGTACGTGCCGGACCCGGTCGTCGTCTCGGCGCTCGAGAAGCTGCTCATCCTGCACGCGGACCACGAGCAGAACTGTTCGACCTCCACCGTGCGTCTGGTCGGCTCGTCGCAGGCGAACATGTTCGCCTCGATCTCCGCCGGCATCTCGGCCCTGTGGGGCCCGCTGCACGGTGGCGCCAACCAGTCGGTGCTGGAGATGCTCGAGGGCATCCAGGCCAACGGCGGCGACGTCGACTCCTTCATCCAGAAGGTCAAGAACAAGGAGGACGGCGTCCGCCTGATGGGCTTCGGCCACCGGGTGTACAAGTCCTTCGACCCGCGCGCCAAGATCATCAAGGCTGCCGCGCACGATGTGCTGTCGTCGCTCGGCAAGTCCGACGAGCTGCTCGACATCGCGCTCAAGCTCGAGGAGCACGCGCTCTCCGACGAGTACTTCGTCTCGCGCAACCTCTACCCCAACGTGGACTTCTACACGGGCCTGATCTACCGCGCCATGGGCTTCCCGACCGAGATGTTCACCGTGCTGTTCGCGCTCGGCCGGCTCCCCGGCTGGATCGCCCAGTGGCACGAGATGATCAAGGAGCCGGGATCCCGCATCGGCCGCCCGCGCCAGATCTACACCGGCGAGGTCCTGCGCGACTTCGTCCCGGTCGAGGGCCGCTGAAGCTCCTGGAACCACTGCTGCACCCCGGCCGATCCGGCCGGTATCTTCGCCCCGCGTACCGCGCTCGTACAGTCCAGAGCGCGGTGTCCGGGGCGATTCGGCGTTCCGGGGCATCGGGCTGGTGCAATTCGCACCTGGCGACCGTGTAGGTGGCCGGAGAGTGCGGGAGGGCCGTCGTCCGCACAGAGCGAGAAACGCCCCGCCGCCGATCCCCCCACGGGTCGACGGACAGGGCGTTTCCCATATCCCGGAGCGGATTCCCCCCACGGGATCCGGCCGGGCGTCTGAAGGGAGCCTGAACTCCCGTTGTTTTCCTGTGGTGCGTATTCAGTTCGGTCCTGCTGTGCGGCTGCCGGGGTACGTACGGACGGGAGGGCCGCTCAAAGCTCCCCGGTGCACGTGCCCCGGCCAACACTTGCCAGGAGCGTCCCCCAAGACACTCCATCGGACGTCCCCCAAGACATCCTTGGCATCGCACTCTTAGACTCACCAACCCATCAGATGGTTACCCTCAAATCGGTGTGATCTAAGTCTCTTTGTAGAAATTATGTGAAGGAGCGCAACCTCAGGCTGTTCATCACGACGAAGACCGACGAGAACGCCATTGCCGCCCCCGCGATCATGGGGCTGAGCAGCCCGAACGCAGCAAGAGGCAGTGCGGCCACGTTGTAGCCGAACGCCCAGAAGAGGTTGCTTCTGATGGTCCACAGAGTACGCCTCGACAGGCGGATGGCGGCAGGGGCCACCTTGAGATCTCCACGAACCAGCGTGAGGTCGCCCGCCTCGATCGCCGCGTCGGTGCCGGTCCCCATCGACAGGCCCAGATCGGCCACGGCGAGCGCGGCCGCGTCGTTGACGCCGTCACCGACCATCGCGACGGACCGGCCCTCGGCCTGCAGGCGCCGCACGACCTCGGCCTTCTCCTCCGGCAGCACCTCCGCGTGAACCGTGTCGATTCCGACCGCACGGGCCACGGAGTCCGCCGCGGCCTGGTTGTCACCGGTCAGCAGAATCGGGTCGAGGCCCAGTGCGCGGAGCTCCGCGACGGCCTCCGCGCTGCCGTCCTTCACCGCGTCGGCCACCTCCAGCACGCCCCTGGCCGCCCCGTCCCAGGCCACCGCGACGGTCGTGCGCCCCTGGCCCGCCGCATGGGCCAGGGCCTCGGCCAGAGAGGGCGGGAGGGTGATCCCGGCGTCGGCGAGGAGCCGTGGCCGGCCGGCCAGTACGTCGTGCCCCTCGACGGTGCCGCGCACCCCGAGGCCGGGGACGTCGGTGAAGTCCCCCGGTGCGGGGAGCGCCATGCCCGTGCGGGCGGCCGCTCCGGCGGCCACCGCGCGGGCCACCGGATGCCCGGAGGCGTGTTCGAGGGCTCCCGCGAGACGCAGCAGCTCGGCCTCGGCCGTGCCGGGCGCGGTGTGGACGTGTCCGAGAGTCATGCGGCCGGTGGTGACCGTGCCGGTCTTGTCGAGTACGACCGTGTCGATTCGCCTGGCGGTCTCCAGGACTTCGGGGCCCTTGATGAGGATGCCGAGCTGCGCGCCGCGCCCGGTGCCGGCCATGAGAGCCGTGGGCGTGGCGAGGCCCAGGGCGCAGGGGCAGGCGATGATCAGCACGGCGACGGCGGCGGTGAACGAGGCAGTGATGTCGTCGGTGGCGAGCAGCTGGGCGACCAGCGTCCCCAGGGAGATCAGCAGCACCACGGGCACGAAGACCGCGGAGATACGGTCCGCCAGGCGCTGCGCGGCGGCCTTGCCGCTCTGCGCGTCCTCGACGAGCCGGGACATCCGGGCCAGCTGGGTGTCGGCGCCGACACGGGTGGCCTTGACGACCAGCCGCCCGGACACGTTCAGGGTGGCGCCGGTGACGGGGTCGCCCGGGGTGGTGTCCACCGGAAGGGACTCCCCGGTGAGCATGGAGGCGTCGACGGCCGAGGATCCCTCGACGACGGTGCCGTCCGTGGCGATCTTCTCGCCGGGGCGCACGACGAAGTGGTCGCCGACGAGAAGCCGGCCGACGGGGATGCGGACCTCCGTGATCTCGCGCCCCGGTCCCGCTTCCGCGCGGAGGACCGTGACGTCCTTCGCGCCGAGGTGGAGCAGCGCGCGCAGGGCGGAGCCGGCCTTCCGCTTGGACCGTGCCTCCAGGTAGCGGCCCAGCAGGATGAAGCCGACGACTCCGGCCGCGACCTCCAGGTAGATCGTGGAGGCGGGGTCGGACCCGGAGGCGGTGACATCGAACCCGTGCCGCATCTCCGGCATGCCCGCGGAGCCGAGGAACAGAGCCCACACCGACCAGCAGAAGGCCGCGAGCGTGCCGATCGACACCAGGGTGTCCATCGTCGCGGCGCCGTGCCGCAGGTTCGCCCAGGCGGCGCGGTGGAAGGGCAGTCCGCCCCAGATGACGACGGGGGCCGCGAGGGTGAGGGAGAGCCACTGCCAGTTGTCGAACTGGAGGGCGGGGACCATGGCCATGAGGACGACCGGCAAGGCGAGCGCCGCCGAGATCTGGAGGCGCTGCCGGAGCGCGGCGAGGGCTTCGTCGGCCCTGCGCTCGGCCGCGTCGTGAGGATCGTCGGCCGTACGGTCGGCGGTGTGGCGGAGGGAGTCGGTCCTGCGCTCGGCGGCGTCGCCTTCGCCGTCCTGGTCCACCGGTGTGGCGCGGGGTGGGGCATCGCCCTCGGGCGCCCGGGAGTGTGGCGCGGGAGCGGGGCGGACGACGGGCTGAGCCGTGTAACCGGTCTTCTCGACGGTGGCGACGAGATCGTCGAGCGTGGTGCCGGCGCCGTAGGAGACGCGGGCCTTCTCGGTCGCGTAGTTGACGGTGGCGGTCACCCCGTCCATCCGGTTGAGCTTCTTCTCGACGCGGGCCGCGCACGAGGCGCAGGTCATCCCGCCGATCGTGAGCTCCGCATCGGAGGTTTCCGCCGCCGGGGCCGCGGCTGCCGTGGTGCTGGCCATGTGTGCGGACTCCTG
This sequence comes from Streptomyces sp. NPDC060209, assembly GCF_042728155.1. Taxonomy (NCBI): domain Bacteria; kingdom Bacillati; phylum Actinomycetota; class Actinomycetes; order Kitasatosporales; family Streptomycetaceae; genus Streptomyces; species Streptomyces sp. NPDC060209. The sequence goes on along the minus strand of NZ_JBHWZS010000057.1, from coordinate 22,887 downwards.
GGTCGAGCAGTCGGGCCGTTTCCCCACCAGTATCTGCTTCCCCGGTGACGGAACCGGCCCGACGGAAGGCGCGGGTCGTGCGGGTGGTGCATGTCTCGCCCGGCGGTGGTGCGTGCCGGCTGTGGTGCGGGTGCTCGGTGCCGGGCGTGGCCGGTTTCAGACGCGACCCACGAGCTCGTAGCCGGCCTCGTCGACGGCTGCGCGTACGGCGTCGTCGGTCAGGGGCGCCGCGGAGTCGACGGTCACCCGGCCGGTGGCGGCCTCCGCCTTCACCGAGGTCACTCCCTCGATCCCGGAGACCTCCTCGGAGACCGCTGCTTCGCAGTGGCCGCAGGTCATGCCCTTCACCTCGTACACCGCGGTGACGCCGCCCACCTGGACGTCAGCGGCCCCGTCGTTGCAGGAACCGGTGGACGAGCAGCAGGAGCCGGCGGTCCGGGGCGTGTCGGTCTCGGTGGTCATGACGTTCTCCTCTTCGCAGGCACATTGGGTGTGACGGATGTGGCGCGAGGGCGCACCGGAAAGCCCGGTGGGCATGCCCGCACCGTCAACTATACCCCTAGGGGGTATCAATGTTCCTTGCTGTCACCCCGTTGGGCGTGTCGCACACCAGAGGTTCCAGGTAGCGGTACATCACGGTCTTCAACTCCTCGGTGTACGCCTCCCGTTCGTCTCCCTCGTGCGCCATGACCAGATCCAGGCCGGCCTTGAAGAGGACGAAGGACATCGCGGCGGTGCGGGTGGCCTGGTCCGCCGGGAGCTCCGGCAGGTAGGCGCTGAGCAGCTGTTCGGTCCTGGCGAGCATGGCGGCGTGCAGGGCGTCGTGTTCCCGGGTGATCACGCCCGGAATCTCGGAGCCGTGGGTGAGTACGGCGAAGGCCGGGTTCTCGCAGTTGAAGGCGATCAGCGGGTCGAGGATCGCGTTCAGCATCCGGTCGAGCGGCAGTTCGATGTGGCTGACGACGAACGCTGCGCCGTACGTCTCCCGCCAGCGGTGCATGAGCTGTTCGCCGAGTTCGATGGCGATGGCTTCCTTGTTGGGGAAGAACTGGTAGAGCGTGCCGGGCGAGACGCCCGCCTCGCGCGCGATGGCGTTGGTGCTGGCGCCGTTGTACCCGCTGGCGCAGAAGACGTCGGCGGCGGCTTCGAGCAGCTGGGCGATGCGGGCCTCCCCGCGCGCCTGGCGGCGGCGCGGCCTGCTGGTCGCGCCGCCCGATCCGGCTCCGGTGTCCGGGCTGTCCTCTGCGCCCTTGCCGCTCTGCGCGGGCGTGGCGGCTTCTCTGGCCTCCGACACGGTCGATCCCCAGCTCTCGAGACGCGGTTGACAAACACGAGTGGTCACTCGCATTCTGAAGAAACACGAGCGAGCACTCGTGTTTTTCAGTGTACGTGGCAATGGCCGACCCGTGCCGCCCTGTGCTGCCCGGGTCCCGGTGAAGGGGACACCGCACCATGTCCGAAGTCAACAGTTCGGAGCGCGTCGGGGGCTGGACCCGCTTCGTCACCGCGCGACCACGGCTCGCTCTGCTGGCAGCCCTGGTGATCACGGCGCTCGCCGTGTTCGCGGGCAGCGGAGTGGCCGACCGGATGGGCAGCGGCGGCTGGGAGGCACCTGACGCCGAGTCGACCTACACGACCCAGGTGCTGGAGCGCGAGTTCCCTGAATCGCAGCCCAACCTGCTCCTGCTCGTCGACAGCGGTGGTGCCTCGGTCGACGATGCGGCGGTGGCCGCCGAGGCCGCCCGGCTCACCGACCGGCTGTCGGCCGAGCCGGGCATCACGGGCGTCGGCTCGTACTGGCAGACGAAGTCCCCCGCCCTGCGCTCCTCCGACGGGCACGAAGCGATCGTCGCGGCCCGGATCGGAGGCGACGAGAAGGGTGCCGGCGAGATCCTGGACCGGATAGCTCCCGCCTACCGGGGCACGCACGGCCCGGTGGAGGTCTCCGTGGGCGGGCCCGTCGCCGTGCGGCACGAGATGCAGAGCATCATCCAGGAGGACCTTCTGCGGGCCGAGCTCATCGCTCTGCCGGTCACGCTGGCGCTGCTGGTCATGGTCTTCGGCAGCGCGATCGCGGCCCTGCTGCCGCTCGGTGTCGGCATCGTCGCGATCCTCGGGACCAACGCGGTGCTGCGCGGCATCACCGAGTTCACCGATGTCTCGGTCTTCGCCCAGAACCTCACCACGGCGCTGGGTCTCGGACTCGCCATCGACTACGCCCTGTTCATCGTGCGCCGGTTCCGGGAGGAGCTGTCCGCCGGGGCGGACACCCGGGAGGCGATCGGCACCACCCTGCGCACGGCGGGACGCACGGTGCTCTTCTCCGCGCTGACGGTGGCGGTGTCGCTGGCCGCGATGATGGTCTTCCCCCAGTACTTCCTGCGCTCCTTCGCCTACGCGGGCATCGCCGTGGTGCTGCTGGCCGCCGCCGCTGCCCTGATCCTGCTGCCTGCCGCGCTGATGCTGCTCGGCCCACGGGTCAATGCGCTGGACCTGCGCCGGCTGCTGCGCCGCCGCGGGAAGCCGGCCTCCGGAGCGGACACGGCCGAGGGCTCGGGCAGGGGGTGGGCACGCTTCTCGGTGCTCGTGATGCGCAGGGCTCCGGTCTTCGCCGTCGTCACCACGGTCGGGCTCGTGCTCCTGGGGCTCCCGTTCCTCGGCGTGAAGTTCGGCACGGCGGACGACCGGCAGCTGCCGGCCGCTGCCGAGTCCCGTGTCGTCCAGGAGCACATACGGGAAGGCTTCCCCGGAAGCCCCGGCGGCGGACTCGAAGTGCTCGCGGAAGGCGCGGCGACTCCCGGCCAGTACGCCGACTTCAAGGAACGGATGGACGCGCTCCCCGGGGTGCAGCGGGTGGACGGCCCCGTCATGGGAGACGGATCCGCGTACTACGACGTCCTGCCGGAGGGGGAGCCGGTCGGGCAGGAGGCCCAGGATCTTGTCCGGGAGCTGCGAGCCGAGCCCGCTCCGTTCGACACCTCGGTGACCGGGACGGCGGCCGTCCTGGTCGACTCCAAGGACGCCATAGCGGACCGGCTGCCCTGGGCGGTGGGGATCATCGTCGTGGTGACGCTGCTGCTCGTCTTCCTGCTGACCGGCAGCGTCCTGATACCGCTCCAGGCCGTCGTGCTCAACGCACTCAGCCTGACCGCGATGTTCGGAGCGGTGGTCTGGGTCTTCCAGGACGGAAACCTGTCCGGGATCCTCTCCTTCACCAGCACGGGCGACATAGAGACGACCCTGCCGGTGCTGATGTTCTGCGTAGCCTTCGGCCTCTCCATGGACTACGGCGTGTTCCTGCTCTCCCGGATCAAGGAGGAGTACGACCGGACCGGCGACCACGAGCATTCGGTGACGTTCGGGCTCCGCCACACCGGCGGACTGATCACCGCGGCCGCCGTCATCCTGGCAGTGGTGATGGTCGCCATCGGCACCTCGCGCGTGACCAACACGAAGATGCTCGGGCTCGGGATCGCGCTGGCCGTGCTGATGGACGCCATGGTGGTGCGCAGCCTGCTGGTGCCGGCCGTCATGAAGCTGATGGGCCGGGTCACCTGGTGGGCCCCCGCGCCGCTGCGCGCCTTCCACCAGCGGTTCGGGCTGAGCGAGGGGGAGCCGGCCCCGACCGGGGACCGGGGCACCGAGGAGCTGTCCGGAGCAGGCGGGCAGGAGCGGGACAAGGTCACGGCCGGGGCGTAGATTCGCCGGATCAAGAGCCGGACGGCGGTAGCCGGACCACGGGAGGCGGGCCGATGCGGGCAGTTGTGTTCGAGGAGTTCGGGCAGGAGGCCAGGGTCCGGGACCTTCCGGATCCCACCCCCTCGGCGGAGGGCGTCGTGGTCCGGGTCGAGGCCACAGGGCTCTGCCGGAGCGACTGGCACGGCTGGATGGGCCACGACCCGGACATCGACCTCCCGCATGTGCCCGGTCACGAACTCGCCGGGGTGGTGGAGGGGGTGGGACCCCGTGTGCTCAACTGGCGCGTCGGCGACCGGGCCACCGTGCCCTTCGTGTGCGCCTGCGGCCGGTGTTCCGCCTGTGCGGCCGGCGCTCAGCAGGTCTGCGAGCGGCAGACCCAGCCGGGCTTCACCCACTGGGGATCCTTCGCCGAGTACGTGGCGCTGGAGCAGGCCGACGTCAATCTGGTCGCGGTGCCCGAAGGGCTCTCGCCCGCCACGGCGGCGGGACTCGGATGCCGGTTCGCCACGGCGTTCCGGGCCGTGGTCGGACAGGGACGGGTGGCGCCGGGGGAGTGGGTCGCCGTGCACGGCTGCGGCGGAGTCGGGCTGTCGGCCGTGATGATCGCGGTGGCATGCGGAGCCAGGGTCGTCGCGGTCGATGTCTCGCAGCGGGCCCTGGAGCTGGCGCGGGCGTTCGGCGCGTCCGCGTGCGTGGACGCCTCCGCGCACCCTGCCGGTGCGGACGAGGCGGTACGCGAACTGACCGGTGGCGGTGCGCATCTGTCGCTCGACGCGCTGGGCTCCCCGGTCACCTGCGCCGCCTCGGTGCGGAGCCTGCGCAGGCAGGGCCGTCATGTCCAGGTCGGCCTGCTGCCGTCGGCGGCCGGTGACCCCGTCGTCCCCATGGCGCGGGTGATCGGCCTGGAGCTGGAGATCCTCGGCAGCCACGGCATGGCCGCCCACGACTACCCGCCGATGATGGACATGGTCCGGGCCGGCACCCTGCGGCCGGATCTCCTGGTGACCTCCACCATCACGCTGGACGCCGCCCCGGCGGCCCTCGCCGCGATGGGCACCGCACCCGGAGCGGGCGTCACGATCATCGAACCGGCGAAGGGGGCCTGAGAACGGGCCGAGGGGGCCTGAGCGTTCGGAGCCGTCCGGGCTCAACGGCCCCGGTTGCTGGGCCGGGACGCGATCCACGCGAAGACGGTGTCCACGTACCAGTAGGGCTTCCCGTTCCGGACATCGTCAGGAGGTGGAAGGAGCCCGTGCTTGCGGTACGAACGGACCGTGTCCGGCTGGACCTGGATGTGTGCCGCAATGTCCTTGTACGACCAGAGCGTTCTGTCCGTCATGAATGACACCTCTCTGTACGTCCGTGCGCCTCTGTTCCGGTGAACGAGAGGCCCCCGGGCCGGGCAGGGGACGTCGCGAGCCCGTGACACAGGCTCAGCGGAACGCGGACATACGTGACAGAGAAGTGACTGCTGTGGTGGGAGGGGGACGGGCGACTCAGGAGGACGGCCGGGCGGGCCCGCAGATGCGGAGGAACTCGCGGGTGCGGCGTGCGATGGGCAGGGGCTTGTCGGGTGGGCAGGGATACATGTCCTGCTCGACGATGGCGAACAGGTCGGTCCCCAGGGCGCGCGCGGCGTCCAGCACCGGCTCCAGTGCGGGCACTCCGCCCGGCGGCTCGCACATCACGCCGCGCGCCACCGCCGGACCGAACGGCACCTCGTTCGCCACGACATCGGCGAGCACCACCGGGTCGACCTGCTTCAGGTGTAGATAGCCGATCCGTTCGCCGTAGGTCCTGATGAGCTTCACACTGTCCCCGCCGCAGTACGCGTAGTGGCCGGTGTCGAGACAGAGGGAGACCAGATCGGGGTCGGTGGCGTCGAGGAAACGGTTGACGTTCTCCTCGCTGTCGATGTGCGTATCGGCATGCGGGTGCACCACGATCCGCAGCCCGTAGCGGTCCCCCACCTCGCGGGCCAGGCGTTCCGTCTGGGTGGTGAGGTCACGCCACTGCCCGGCGGTGAGGGTGCGGTCCTCCAGCACCTCACCCGTCTTGTCGTCCCGCCAGAAGGAAGGGATGACCACGAGATGCCCGGCGCCCATCGCCCGGGTGAGTGCCGCGATGCCCGCGACATGCTCCCAGGTCCGGTCCCAGACGGCCGGACCGTGGTGCAATCCGGTGAAGACGGTGCCCGCGGAGACGGCGAGATTCCGGCGGGCGGTCTCGTCCGCGAGCCGGGCGGGATCGGTCGGCAGATAGCCGTAGGGGCCGAGCTCGATCCACTCGTAGCCGGCCTCGGAGACCTCGTCGAGGAATCGCTCCCAGGGCACCTGTTTCGGATCGTCGGGGAACCACACCCCCCACGAATCGGGTGCCGAGCCGATGCGGATGCGGGCCGAAGGGGGTACGGAGGAGGTCATATCGCCCACCCTCCAGTCCTTGAGATGGAGTGTCAAGAGTTCGTCCGAATGTCCGGACAAAGTGTTGACAGGGTTCCGGGCGAGGGCTAGACCTGGGATCGGCCGTCCGGCCGTGGCCGACTCCCGGAACGATGTACCGGGCCGGAGCACCGGGTCGAAGGGATGCGTATGCCTGAGCCGTACGACGTGATCACCATGGGGCGGATCGGGGTGGACATCTACCCGCTGCAGACCGGTGTACCGCTGGCCCGGGTCGAGACCTTCGGGAAGTTCCTCGGCGGCTCGCCGTCCAACGTGGCGGTGGCCGCCTCCCGGCTCGGACGGCGTACGGCTGTGATCACACGGACCGGCCGGGACGCCTTCGGCGACTACCTCCACCAGGCGCTGGGGGAGTTCGGGGTGGACGACCGGTGGGTGAGTGCCGTGCCGGAATATCCGACCCCGGTCACCTTCTGCGAGATCTTCCCGCCGGACCACTTCCCGCTCTACTTCTACCGGCAGCCCAAGGCGCCCGATCTGGAGATCCGCAGCGGGGAGCTCGACCTGGACGCGGTGCGGGACGCCCGGGTCTTCTGGATGACCGGCACCGGGCTGTGCGCCGAACCCAGCCGCACCGCGACCCTCACCGCACTACGGGCCCGCGGCGCGGCCCCGTCACCGGCTTCGCCCGGCCCACCGCGTGTCACCGTCTTCGACCTCGACTGGCGTCCCATGTTCTGGGGAGAGGAAAGGGGCGGCAACGACGAAGCCGCCCGCGCCCACTACCGAGAGGCGCTCGCCCACACCACGGTCGCCGTCGGCAATCTCGACGAGTGCGAGATCGCCACGGGAGAGCGCGAACCTCACGCGGCCGCCCGAGCCCTGCTCGCCGCCGGGCCCGAACTCGCCGTCGTCAAACAGGGGCCGGGCGGCGTCCTCGCCGTCCACCGCGACGGCACCACCGCCGAGATCCCGCCCCTCCCCGTCGACGTCGTCAACGGGCTGGGCGCCGGGGACGCCTTCGGCGGCGCCCTCTGCCACGGTCTGCTCGCCGGCTGGGACACGGAACACGTCATGCGCTACGCCAACGCGGCCGGGGCCATCGTCGCCTCCCGACTCGCCTGTTCGTCCGCGATGCCGTTCCCGCACGAGGTCGAACAGGCCCTTGCCGACGGTGTGGTGGGCGCGGCCACGGAATCCACCCCGTGACCCCGCCCGCCGCGACCGGCGTCACCGATCTCGTCCGGCTCCGCGCCCAGCGACCCGAGGCCGTCGCCGAGGCCGCCGCCGGCCGCCGCAGGCGCCCCCTCGTCGGCCCCACCGGACGCCTGATGATCATCGCGGCTGATCACCCGGCCCGCGGCGCCCTCGCCGTCGGTGACGACGACCTGGCCATGGCCGACCGCTTCGACCTGCTGGAACGCCTGTGCCTCGCCCTTGCCCGTCCCGGCGTCGACGGGGTGCTCGCGGGCGCTGATGTCCTGGAGGACCTGCTGCTCCTCGGCGCGCTGGAGGGCAGGGTCGTCCTGGGCTCCATGAATCGCGGGGGGCTCGCGGGAGCCGCCTTCGAGCTCGACGACCGCTTCACCGGTCACCGCCCCGCCGACATCTCCCGCCACGGCTACGACGCGGGCAAACTCCTGCTGAGGATCGACCACGACGACCCGGGCTCGCTGGACACCCTGCACACAGCCGCGCGCACGGTGGACGAGATGGCCGCCCTCCGGCTTCCGGTCTTCATCGAGCCGTTCCTCTGCCACCGCACCGGCGACGGGCTCCGCACCGACCTGGGCGCCACAGCCGTCACCACCTCCATCGCCATCGCCTCCGGCCTGGGCGGGACGTCCGCGTACACCTGGCTCAAGGTCCCCGTCACCGACGATCCCGACGACATGGACCGGGTGATGCGGGCCTCGACCCTCCCCGCGGTCCTGCTCGGCGGCGAGGTCACGGGAGATCCGGACACGGCCTACGAGAAGTGGCGCGGCGCGCTGCGGTTGCCGACCGTCCAGGGACTGGTGGTCGGGCGTTCGCTGCTCTACCCCGCCGACGGCGACGTGGCGGCGGCGGTCGACACGGCCGTAGGACTTCTGTGAACGCACAGCCGCCGTACCTCCGTGAACGAAGGGGACGACGACGGAGCCGCTGTACCTCCGTGAACGAACGGGACGACGGGTAGGGATGGAGCCATGACGACAACGCCCCACGATCAGCAGAGCCACCACCTCGGGGCCGGCCGTGCCGCACGGGGCCCCTACGCCCTGGACATCGACCCGGAGCGGGCCGGGTGGGAGCGGTCGAGTCTGCGTGTCCTGGAGCTCGAGCCGGGTGGCGTTCACACCCTGGTAACCGGGGAGAGCGAATGGATCGTCCTGCCGTTGTCCGGTGGCTGTACGGTGCAGGCAGCAGGTGAGATCTTTGAACTGCTGGGCAGGAAGAACGTGTTCAGCGCAGTGACCGATTTCGCCTATGTCCCACGCGACGCCCGCGCCCAGATCGCCTCCGGCGCAGGAGGCCGCTTCGCCCTGGCAGGAGCGAAGTGCGAGCGACGACTCCCCGCTCGCTACGGCCCCGCGCCGGAGGTACCGGTCGAGCTCCGCGGCGCCGGCGCCTGCTCGCGCCAGGTGAACAACTTCGCCGCAGCCGACACGTTCGACTGCGACCGGCTCATCGCCGTCGAGGTCCTCACCCCCGGCGGCAACTGGTCCTCCTACCCGCCGCACAAGCACGACGAGCACCACCCCGGTGCCGAGTCCGTGCTCGAGGAGATCTACTACTTCGAGGTCGAGGGCGACGGCCTCGGCTACCACCGGGTTTCGCCGTCCCGCCCCGGAGGCACGGACGTCCTCGCCGAGGTGGCCACGGGTGACGCCGTCCTCATCCCGGACGGCTGGCACGGCCCGTCCATCGCCCCGCCCGGCCGCACCCTGTACTACCTGAACGTCATGGCGGGCCCGGGTGATCAGCGCGAGTGGCTGATCCGCGACCACCCGGACCACCGCTGGATCCGCGACACATGGCCCGAGCAGCCCGTCGACCCACGACTGCCGTTCCACGGCCCGGAGGCCGCCCGGTGACCACACCACGCCGCACCACCGACACGACCGCACCCACCCGCAGGCTCACCACCGCGCAGGCCCTGATCGCCTTCCTCGCCCGCCAGTACACCGAGCGCGACGGCCGGCGCCATCGCCTGATCGACGCCACCTGGGGCATCTTCGGCCACGGCAACGTCGCGGGCGTCGGACAGGCACTCGTCGAAGCCGGCCCCGCGATGCCGTATCTCCAGGGCCGCAGCGAACAGGCCATGGTGCACGCCGCCGTCGGATACGCCCGCCAGTCGGGCCGGCTCTCCGCCCACGCCGTCACCACCTCCATCGGTCCCGGCGCCACCAACCTCGTCACCGGTGCAGCGCTCGCGACCGTCAACCATCTGCCCGTGCTGCTCCTGCCCGGAGACACCTTCGCGACCCGCCCCGCCGACCCCGTGCTCCAGCAGCTCGAAGTGCCCCACACGGGCGACGTGTCGGTCAACGACTGCCTGCGCCCCGTCTCCCGTTACTTCGACCGGATCACCCGCCCCGAGGCGCTGATCCCGGCCGCCCTGCAGGCCATGCGCACCCTCGCCGACCCCGCGGACACGGGCGCCGTCACCCTCGCGCTGCCGCAGGACGTGCAGGCCGAGGCGTACGACTGGCCGGCGGACTTCTTCGCGCCACGCGTCTGGAACGTACGCAGGCCGGCCCCCGACCCGTACGAGCTGGAACAGGCCGTCCGCGCGGTGCGCTCGGCACGCCGCCCCCTGATCGTCGTGGGCGGCGGCGTCCACCACAGCGCCGCCGAGGAGGCTCTCGCCGCGTTCGCCGCCTCCACCCGCATCCCGGTCGCCTCCACCCAGGCCGGCAAGGGATCCCTGCGCCACGACCACCCCGCCGATGTGGGCGGCATCGGCCACACCGGCACCGCCACGGCCGACGCGCTCGCCCGCGAGGCCGACCTGGTGATCGGTATCGGCACCCGCTACACCGACTTCACGACCGCCTCCGGCACGCTCTTCGCCGACCCGGCCGTCCGCTTCCTCAACCTCAACATCACCGGCTTCGACGCCCACAAGCTCGCCGCTCTCCCTCTCGTCGCGGACGCGCGCACCGCGATCGAAGCACTCGGCGAGGCCCTCGGCGCACGCGGTCACCGAGTCGACCCCGCCTACGAGAGCGAGTACACCGCCGCCAAGGACCGCTGGGAGCAGCGCGTCGACGCGGCCTTCGCCATCGGGGACCCGGACGCCCGCCCCACCCAGGCGCAGGTCATCGGGCTGCTGGACGAGCTGGTCACCGAGGACGACGTACTGATCAACGCGGCGGGCTCCCTCCCCGGCGACCTCCACAAGCTGTGGCGGACCCGCTCCCCGCGCCAGTACCACGTCGAATACGGCTACTCCTGCATGGGATACGAGATCCCCGCGGCCCTCGGGGTCCAGCTCGCGGCGCCTGACCGGCCGGTCTGGGCCCTCGTCGGCGACGGCACGTATCTGATGAACCCCACCGAGATCGTCACCGCCGTGCAGGAGAGGCTGCCCGTCAAGCTCGTCATCCTGCAGAACCACGGATACGCGTCCATCGGCGGCCTCTCCGAGTCCGTCGGCGCCGAACGCTTCGGCACCGCCTACCGGCACCGCACCGCGGAAGGAGAGTTCACCGGGCCCCCGCTGCCCGTCGACCTCGCCGCCAACGCGGCTTCGCTCGGCATGCGGGTGCTGCGCGCCGGGTCGGTCGGGGAGCTGCGCCGGGCCCTGGCCGAGGCGCGTGGCGCGGACCGTCCCACTTGTGTCTACGTCGAGACCGAAACGGCAGACACAGTGTCGGGGCCTCCCCCGGCACAGGCGTGGTGGGATGTTCCCGTAGCCGAAACCGCGACCCGCCCGTCGGCGGTCGAGGCCAGGAAAGAGTACGACCGGCAGATCGCAGCCCGACGCCGCCACCTGTGAAGGAGACCCCGTCATGAAGACCGTCAACCACTGGATCGGTGGCAAGACCGTCGAGGGCACGTCGGGCAACCACGGTCCGGTCACCGACCCGGCGACCGGCGCCGTCACCACCCAGGTGGCGCTCGCCTCCACCGAGGAGGTCGACGCCGCGGTCTCCGCCGCGAAGACCGCCTACGAGACCTGGGGCACCTCCTCGCTCTCCGCCCGCACCGCCGTCCTCTTCCGCTACCGGGCCCTGCTGGACTCCCACCGCGACGAGATCGCCGCGCTGATCACCGCCGAGCACGGCAAGGTGCACTCCGACGCGCTGGGTGAGGTCGCCCGTGGTCTGGAGATCGTCGAGCTGGCCTGCGGCATCACCACACAGCTCAAGGGCGAGCTGTCGACCCAGGTCTCCAGCCGGGTCGACGTCTCCTCGATCCGGCAGCCGCTCGGCGTCGTCGCGGGCATCACGCCGTTCAACTTCCCGGCCATGGTGCCGATGTGGATGTTCCCGCTGGCGATCGCGTGCGGGAACACCTTCGTCCTGAAGCCCAGCGAGAAGGACCCCTCGGCCGCCAACCTGCTGGCCGAGCTGGCCGCGGAGGCGGGGCTGCCCGACGGCGTGCTGAACGTCCTGCACGGTGACAAGGTCGCCGTGGACGGGCTCCTCGCCCACCCCGACGTCGCCGCCGTCTCCTTCGTCGGATCCACCCCCATCGCCCGGTACATCCACGCCACCGCCTCCGCCAACGGCAAGCGCGTCCAGGCCCTCGGCGGTGCGAAGAACCACATGCTGGTCCTCCCCGACGCCGACCTGGACGCCGCGGCCGACGCCGCCGTCTCGGCCGCCTACGGTTCCGCCGGCGAACGCTGCATGGCCATCTCCGCGGTCGTCGCGGTGAGTTCCGTCGCCGACGAGCTGGTGGCGAAGATCCGCGAGCGCGCCGAGAAGATCAAGATCGGCCCGGGCAACGACCCCACGTCCGAGATGGGCCCGCTGATCACCGCGGTCCACCGCGACAAGGTCGCCTCCTACGTCACTGGCGCCGCAGCCCAGGGTGCCGACGTCGTCCTCGACGGCACCGGGCACACGGTCGAGGGCTTCGAGGACGGCCACTGGATCGGCCTGTCCCTCCTGGACAACGTCTCCACCGACTCCGACGCCTACCGCGACGAGATCTTCGGCCCGGTCCTGTGCGTCCTGCGCGTCGAGACGTACGAGGACGGCGTCGCCCTCATGAACGCCTCGCCCTTCGGCAACGGCACCGCGATCTTCACCCGCGACGGCGGCGCGGCCCGCCGCTTCCAGCTGGAGGTCGAGGCCGGCATGGTCGGCGTCAACGTCCCGATCCCGGTACCGGTGGGCTACCACTCCTTCGGTGGCTGGAAGGACTCCCTCTTCGGCGACCACCACATCTACGGCAACGACGGCGTGCACTTCTACACCCGCGGCAAGGTCGTCACCACCCGCTGGCCCGACCCGGCCGACGCCCCGGCGGGCGTCGACCTCGGCTTCCCCCGCAACCACTGACCCGGCTTCCCCCGTCCCCCGTCCCGCCGGAAAGGCGGGGGACACAGGAAACCCGGAGTGGAACACTGGCCGCATGGAGACGGCTTCGCAGCTTCCGTTCGGTGAGGCACTGAGGGGCCGGCTGGGCTCGCCCGCCCACCCATCCCTCCTGGAGAGCAGCCCCCGCTCACAGGTCTGGCGCATCGAGCTGGCCGGGCGCCCGGCCGTGCTGAAACAGCTGGTGGAAGGTCCCGGGGCCGACGAGCGGTACGAGCGCGAGGTGGCCGCCCTGCGCATCGCCGGCCGGGCATCCGGCTCCCCGGTCGTGCCCGCGCTCCTCGGCACCGACCCCGCCGAGCGGGTGCTCGTCCTCGAACACCTCGACCACCGGCGGCCCGCAGCCGACTGGATCGTCGACTACGCGGCGGCCCTCGCCAGGCTGCACAGCACCGCCGGCACCGCCGACGCCGGAGCTCTGCCCCGCTGGCAGGGCCCGACCGGTGCCGACGTCAGCTCGTTCCTCACCCTGGCCGAGACCTTCGGGGTCCCCGAGGCACCGGGTGTCCGGGACGATCTCCACGCCCTCGTGGATCGCCTCGGCCGGGCGGAAGGGACCGCCCTGCTCCACGGCGACCCGTGCCCAGGCAACGATCTGCACACCCCGGACGGCGTCAGGTTCATCGACTTCGAGCAGGCATCCCTCGGCAGCGGCCTGATGGAACTCGCCTATCTCCGCGTCGGGTTCCCGACCTGCTGGTGCGTCACCAGGGCGGCAGGCCCCCTGCTGGAACGGGCGGAGGGCGCCTACCGCACGGCGTGGCACGCCGAGACCGGCACCCCGCTCCCGGACGCCGGTCTCGCCGACGCCTGCGCGGGCTGGCTGATCCGGGGCGACGCCCTGGTCGAGCGCGCCCGCCGAGGCACCGTCGACCACCTCGCCCGCGTCCCCGACGAGGACTGGGAATGGGGCACGGCCACCGCCCGCCAACGCCTCGTCCACCGGCTCGGAGTGGTCGCCGGAACGACAGCGGACCACGGCGGACTGCGGAGCCTCCGCGCCCTCGCGGCGGAACTGCGCCGCGCCGTCCTCGACCGCTGGCCGGCGCTGCGACCGGTGCCGACGCGGCGTCCGTAGGGCCTCCGGTCCGTACCGGGCAGGAAAACCCGTGGCAGGGAGCACGGCGCCCCGGCCATCCTGTGTGCCATGTCCGCACCGCAACACGAGATCCGCGCGCAGCACACGGCCACCACGGTCACCGTCTACCAGGCCTACCAGCCGTCCATCGGCCTGCCCGCCGCCCGTGACGGGCGCTTCCCGTCCGCCTGGAAGCGCGACCGCATGACCTGGATCAAGCCGAGCTTCCTGTGGATGATGTACCGCTGCGGATGGGGTGCGAAGGAGGGCCAGGAGACCGTGCTCGCCGTCGAGATCACCCGCGAAGGCTTCGGCTGGGCCCTGGAGAACGCCGAACTCTCGCACTACGTCAGGCGAGTGCACCCCGACCGGGCCACCTGGCAGCGCGCCCTGCGCCGCAGTCCCACCCGCGTCCAGTGGGACCCGGAACGCGACCTCCACCTGAACCCGCTGCCGTACCGCTCCCTCCAGCTCGGACTGAGCGGCGAGGCGGCACGGCGCTACGCGGACGAGTGGCTGGTCTCCGTCACCGATGTCACGCCGCTCGCGCACGAGATCCACGCGCTCGTCAGGGCAGGCGAACCGGACGAGGCGTCCCGGCTGCTCCCGGCGGAGACCCCGCTCGCGGATTCCCGGGCTCCCCGGCCCGTACAGGCCGGCCGATGAGGGCCGGGACCCGTCCGACGGCCCTGGTCACGGGCGTGGCACGCTCGGCCGGGATCGCCGCGTCCGTGGTCGGGTCGTCAGCCTGAGAAGGCGGACATGGCCCGCCACACACCCCTGGGAGGCCTCGGGGCGCCGCAGGACTGCGCGAATCCGGTCACGTTCCTCTGCTCGGCGGAGGGCGGATGGACCAATGGCCAGTTGCTCCGGAGCGACGGTGGCCTCGGGTAGCCGGACGGCGCGGGCCGGGTGGGTCCGGTCCACGAGCCACGTGCCCGCTGTTCAGCGATCGGTTCCGAACACCCAGGTCAGCATCGCGAACGCCCCGTCGTCCGCGGCTCCCGCCGAGCGGTAGGTGGCGAGCGCGGCCTCGTTGTCGCGCTCCACGCCCACCCACATGTCGTAGCAGCCGCGCTCCCGGGCCTCGGCGGCCAGGGCCTCCGTCAGCGCACGCCCGATGCCCCGGCGGCGGTACCGCTCGTCGACGGCGAGTTCGTACAGGCACATCTCCGTGCCCTTGTCCGGGTGCAGCATCTCGATGCCCGAGACGAACCCGGCCGGGAGATCTCCCGCGTACGCGATGAGCATCAGATGGCCGTCAGCCGCCAGGAAGCGGGCCGCCCACTCGGGGCGGGGAGGGGCGTCGTAGAGGTGTTCGGCGGCGAGGAGCTCCGCGGTGGTGGTGGCGGGGTGAATCCTGATGTTCACGTATGGGCCCTTTCGCGACGTCGGTGTACCGCATGCGGAGTACGGGGAGGGACGGTCGTACCTCCCAGGGATGCCGCCCACCTCCCCCCGGGGGCACCCCGGCTCCCCGGCCGCTCCGTTTAGGGTCGAGTCATGGAGAAACCGACTTCCCGGTGGCGGCACCGGCTGCCCCGCACCCCAGGCCGGTGGGCCGCGGTCGTCGCCGCCCTCGCCGTGCTCGTGGGTGCCGGTACCTGGACCGCCACCGCCGACGACAGTGTGCCGTCCGTACACCGGCAGGACCGGATGATGAAGATGAACGGGGTGTCCGTCGACACCTCGTACTTCACGTCCGGGGGCAACCAGCGCAGGCCGGCCGTCCTGATCGGGCACGGCTTCGGCGGCAGCAAGAACGATGTGCGCGCCCAGGCCGAGAAGCTGGCGGCCGACGGGTACGCCGTGATGACCTGGTCCGCCCGTGGATTCGGGAGGACCACCGGGGAGATCACGCTCAACGCCCCCGACGGCGAGGTCAAGGACGTCTCCGGACTCATCGACTGGCTGGCGGACCGGCCCGAGGTGGAGCTCGACGCGAAGGGCGACCCGCGCGTCGGCGTCACCGGCGCTTCGTACGGCGGCGCCGTGTCGCTGCTCGCCGCCGGGTACGACAAGAGGGTCGACGCCATCGCACCGGTGATCAGCTACTGGAACCTCGCCGACGCGCTCTTCCCGGACGGGGTGTTCAAGAAGCTCTGGGCCGGGATCTTCGTCAACACCGGCGGTGGCTGCGAGAAGTTCCAGAAACAGCTGTGCGAGATGTACGAGCGGGTCGCGGTCAGCGGCAAGCCGGACGCCGCCGCGCGTGAACTGCTGACGGAACGTTCCCCCGAGGCCGTGGCCGACCGGATCGACGTGCCCGCGCTCATCCTCCAGGGCCAGAGCGACTCCCTCTTCCCGCTCGGCCAGGCGGACGCCATGGCCAAGGCCGTCAAGGCCAACGGCGCACCCGTCTCGGTCGACTGG
Source organism: Streptomyces sp. NPDC060209 (assembly GCF_042728155.1). NCBI lineage: Bacteria > Bacillati > Actinomycetota > Actinomycetes > Kitasatosporales > Streptomycetaceae > Streptomyces > Streptomyces sp. NPDC060209. The sequence goes on along the minus strand of NZ_JBHWZS010000057.1, from coordinate 6,799 downwards.
ATCTCGGGCGGGCACGACGGCGGGGACGACGAGGGCGATCGCATCCAGGGCCGGGTCGGTGACTGGTTCGACCGGTATCTGAAGAAGGACGAGAGCGCCGACACCGGGCCGGGGTTCCGTGTGACCCGGACCGGCGGCGTCGACTCCACCGACGGCGCCGCCCTGAAGCGCGGCGCGAGCAGCGCCGCATACCCTGGGCTGGCCAGCGGCGGGCGGAAGATCACCCTGACCGGCGCCGGGCAGCAGCCCGCGACCGGCGGCGGACGGGACGCGGGGGCCACGGGCGGGCAGAACGCCCCCTCCGACGGCCTGACGCAGACCTTCCGCAACCCCGCCGGGGCCAACCCGCCCTCCATCTCCGCCGTCCCCGGCATCGGGGGCGGACTCTCCCAGCTGTCCTCGCTCGGCGTCGGTCTCTCCCTCGACTTCCCCGGGCAGTACGCACGCTTCGAGTCCGCCCCGCTGGACAGCGCCGTACACGTCACCGGATCGCCCACCGTCACCGTGAACGTGAAGGCTGACCAGGGTGACGCGGTGCTGTTCGGCAAGGTCTACGACGTATCGCCGGACGGGAAGCAGCAGGTGCTGCCCTCCCAGCTCGTATCCCCCTACCGGATCACCCCCGCCGAGCAGGGCAAGCCGGTCGAACTGACTCTGCCCGCCATCGACCACGAGGTCGACGCGGGACACCGGCTCCGTCTCGTCCTCTCCGCGACCGACCTCGCCTACGCCTCACCCGCCGAGCCCGCGACGTACACCGTCGCCCTCGACGGGCCGCTTACCGTGCCCACCGCACCCGCCGTGAAGACCGCGGCGGCCACCCTCCCCTGGTGGACGTGGGGGCTCCCCGCGGCCGCGGTCGTCATCGCCGCCGCCCTCCTGCTCACCGCACGCAGGCGCACCGCCACCCCCGCCCCCGATCCGGCCCTGGCCGGCGTACCGCTGCAGATCACGGGCCTGTCCAAGAAGTACGCCAGGTCCACCGACAGGTACGCGGTGCGCGATCTCGGCTTCCGGGTCGAGAAGGGGCAGGTCCTCGGCCTCCTCGGGCCGAACGGCGCGGGGAAGACCACCACCCTGCGCATGCTGATGGGACTCATCACCCCCGACGCCGGTGAGATCCGGGTCTTCGGGCACGCGATCCGCCCCGGGGCGCCCGTACTGTCCCGCGTGGGATCCTTCGTCGAAGGCGCCGGCTTCCTCCCGCACCTGTCCGGCCGCTCCAACCTGGAGCTGTACTGGCAGGCCACCGGGCGGCCCGCCGAGGACGCCCACATCGACGAGGCCCTGGAGATCGCCGGACTCGGCGACGCCCTGGCCCGCGCCGTGCGCACCTACTCCCAGGGCATGCGGCAGCGTCTCGCCATCGCCCAGGCCATGCTCGGAATGCCGGACCTGCTCATCCTCGACGAACCGACCAACGGTCTCGACCCGCCCCAGATCCGCGAGATGCGGGACGTGATGATCCGGTACGCGGCCGGGGGCCGGACCGTGATCGTGTCCAGCCACCTCCTCTCCGAGGTCGAGCAGTCCTGCACCCACCTGGTGGTCATGGACCGCGGGCAACTCGTCCAGGCCGGCCCGGTCGCCGAGATCACCGGCTCCGGCGACATGCTGCTCGTCACCACGGGCGCCGAGGTGGCCGAACCGCTCGTGGACAAGGTGGCCGCGCTCCCGGGCATCGGCTCCGCCACCCGCGTGGACGACGGCTACGGGCTGCTGGTCCGTCTCGACGGCGCCACCGCGGCGCAGCTGGTCGCCGACCTGGTGCGTCTCGACGTGCCGGTGACGGGCGTCGGGCCGCACCGCCGCCTGGAGGACGCGTTCCTCACCCTCATCTCCCAAGGATCCGCATGAGCTCCGCAACAGAGATCCAGGCCCTCGCCGAAGCCCCCGGCTACCACGCCCGTCGCACCCTGCCGCTGCGTGTGGAGGCGATGAGGCAGCTGCGCAGGCGCCGCACGCTGCTCATGGGCGGGGTGCTGGCAGCCCTGCCGTTCATCCTGATCATCGCCTTCGCGGTCGGCGGCACCCCCGGCGGCGGTGAAGGGGGCGGCGGCGGAGGCGGTTCGCGGATCAACCTCATGGACGTCGCGACGGAGTCCGCCGCGAACTTCGCGGCGACCTGCCTCTTCGTCTCCGCCGGCTTCCTGCTGGTGGTGCCGGTCGCACTGTTCTGCGGGGACACCGTGGCCTCCGAGGCGAGCTGGTCCTCGCTGCGCTACCTCCTCGCGGCACCCGTGCCGCGGGCCAGGCTGCTGTGGAGCAAGCTCGTCGTGGCGCTCGGCTTCAGCCTCGCCGCGATGTTGCTGCTGCCGCTCGTCGCGCTGGGCGCGGGAGCCGTCGCGTACGGCTGGGGGCCGCTGAAGCTTCCCACCGGGGGCGCGCTGGCCACCTCGGACACCGTGCCGCGCCTCGCGCTGGTCGTCGCCTTCATCTTCGTCTCGCAGCTCGTCACCGCGGGGCTGGCGTTCTGGCTGTCGACGAAGACGGACGCACCGCTGGGCGCGGTGGGCGGCGCGGTCGGGCTGACGATCGTCGGCAATGTCCTGGACGCGGTCACCGCTCTCGGGACCTGGCGCGAATTCCTGCCCGCGCACTGGCAGTTCGCCTGGGCCGACGCACTCCAGCCCGATCTCGAATGGGGCGGGATGATCAAGGGCGCCGCGGTGTCGGTGACCTATGCCCTGATCCTGTTCGCTTTCGCCTTCCGCGGGTTCAGTCGTAAGGACATCGTGTCCTGACCTTGACGTTCCGCCACGTCACCCCCCGTCGTTGCGCCATCGAGACGGTTCCGCAACGCTTCTGACGACTCCGCCCGGCCGCTTCACACGTCACATTCACAGATGTCTACGACGTGGGGGGTACGGATGGACCGCAGGGCAAGGACGTATCGGGGAGCGCTCGCGCTTCTCCTGGCGGGCGGGATCCTGATGACCGGCTGCGGTGGGTCGGGTACGAGCAACGACTCCGCCTCCGCCGAACGCGGTGTGGCCGGCAACGGCGGACCGGCAGGGGGCAAACAGCCCCCCGCCGCTCCGTCCGCCGCACCGGGCCAGGACGAGGACGGGGCGAGCCAGGCGGAGGACGGTGCGGCGCGGGAGAGCGTGGCGCCCGACTACCTGTCGACCTTCGCTCTCGACGTGGACACCGCCAGCTACGGGTACGCGCGCCGCACCCTGGGCGACGGGCAGCTGCCGGCAGCGGACACGGTTCGCCCGGAGGAGTTCGTCAACAGCTTCCGCCAGGGCTACGAGCGGCCGGAGGGCAACGGCTTCGCGGTGAGCGTCGACGGCGCCCGGTCCGATGCCGCCGACTGGTCGCTCGTAAGGGTCGGGCTGGCCACCAAGGCCGCCTCGGACACCGGCGAACGCCCGCCCGCCGCACTGACCTTCGTCGTCGACATCTCCGGATCCATGTCCGAACCGGGCCGCCTCGACCTGGCGAAGACCTCGCTGGGCATCCTCGCCGACGAACTGCGTGACGACGACTCCGTATCCCTGGTCACCTTCAGCGACGAGGCCGAGACCCGGCTGCCGATGACCCGCCTCCAGGGCAACCGCACCAAGGTCCGGGACGCCATCGAGGAGATGGAGCCCGCCGACTCCACGAATGTGGCGGCCGGCGTCGAGCGGGGCTACGAGGAGGCGGTCGAGGGGCACCGCAAGGGCGCCAACAACCGTGTCGTCCTGCTCTCCGACGCGCTCGCCAACACCGGTGAGACCGACGCCGACGCGATCCTGGAACGCATCGGGGACGCACGCAAGGAGTACGGCATCACCCTGTTCGGCGTCGGAGTCGGCAGCGACTACGGCGACGAGCTGATGGAACGCCTCACCAACAAGGGCGACGGCAACACCACCTACATCGCCGACGAGACCCAGGCCAGGAAGGTCTTCGTCGACCAGCTGCCCGCCCACGTCGAGCTCCGGGCCCGCGACGCCAAGGCCCAGGTGGCCTTCGACCGCAAGACGGTCCAGCAGTTCGAGCTGATCGGCTACGAGAACCGCAAGGTCGCCGACGACGACTTCCGGGACGACAGCGTCGACGGCGGCGAGGTGGGCCCCGGCCACACGGTGACCGCGCTCTACGCCGTACGGCTCCGTAAGGGTGCCTCCGGCCACGTGGCGACGGCGACGGTGCGCTGGCTGGACCCGAAGACACGCAAGGCGCACGAGGAGACCGGGTCGGTGGAGACCGGTGCGATCGGCGGAAAGCTCTGGGACGGCGCCGGCGCACGGCTCCAGGTGACCGCGGTGGCCGCGTACTTCGCGGACACGCTGCGCGGCGGCGACCTCCCGGGAACACCCGCACTCGGCGAACTCGCCACGCGTGCGCGGAAGCTGGCCTCCTCCACCGAGGACAGTTCGGTGGAGAAGCTCGCGACGGCGATCGAGCAGGCCGACCGGATCAAGAACGGCGGTGGTGACGAACCGCCGGGTGACCAGGGTGAGGGCGAACTCGGCTGACACGGCCGTCCGGGCCCGGCAGGGGAACGTCCCTGCCGGGCCTTCCCTGTCGGTGGCGGCTGATAGAACACATCGCACAGCCATCGAACGGACCGTCAGGAGCGCCGACTTGTCCTATGTCCACCATGTCGAGCATGTGGAGCAGTTCCACGGACTGCCTGTCTTCACCTTCCCGCCGTACGCGGACCCCACGGATCTGCCCGACGCGGGCGCCGTGGCCTGGCGCCTCCACTGCGGTCCGTACTCGACCGACGAGGACTCCGAGTCGTACTGGACGCGGTTCACCGCGTCGGTCGACCTGGGGAAGATACGCGCCCTGGTCTTCGGCAGCCCCTGGTTCGACGGCGACGGCGGGAGCAGTATGACCGAACTGCTCGCCTTACGCGCTCGGTTGGGCGGGCTCGAAGCGATGTTCCTCGGCGATCTGGAGGACGAGGAGGCGATGATCTCCACGATCGGGCTGACGGACCTCACAGAGCTTCTTGAGGCCTTCCCCGGGCTGCGGGAGCTGGCCATGCGCGGCGGGGAGGGCCTGGAGTTCCCCCTGACGGGCCACGAAGGGCTGCGGGTGCTGCGCGTCGAATCCGGCGGCCTGCCCCCTGCGGCGGCGGCTCAGATCGCCGCCGCCGAGCTGCCGTCGCTGGAGTGTCTGGAGCTGTGGCTGGGCGACGAGGACTACGGCGGTGGCACCACGGTCGAGGACCTGGCCCCGCTGCTCGCCGGCGTCGGCAAGCCCGCGCTGCGACACCTGGGGCTGCAGAACAGTCCGATCCAGGACGAGCTGGCCGCGGCCCTGGCCTCCGCCCCGGTCGTACGCCGGCTCAGCTCGCTGAGCCTGTCGATGGGCACGCTGGGTGACGAGGGCGCGGAAGCACTCCTGGAGGGGCAGTCCCTCGCCCACCTGCGGGAGCTCGACCTCTCGCACCACTTCCTCAGCCGGGACATGATGCTGCGGATCTGGACGGAGCTGGAGTCGCAGGGGGTGCGAGTGAACCTCACGGGCAGGGAGGACGAGGACGACGACGACGACGAGGACGAGGAGAACTACCGGTACATCGCGGTCGCGGAATGACCGTCCTCGCAGCTCTCCTGCCGTCCCGTTCCGCCGCCGTCGAAAGGCCCGCACAATGACCCGTGCCCCCGAGTTCCAGGACCTGGACGACCTCCTGCTCGTCAGCCGTTACCTGAACGGCCGGCACCCCTGGCTGGACCCCGCCGGGCAGGTGCCGTACGCCCACGTGCTGTACGCCGCCGCCGTGTCGGGGCGGCCCCCCGTCGCCGTCGTGTCACGGCTGGCCACCCTGGGGTACGCCGATGTCCAGCACTCCGGGTCCCCCTGGCCCGGCTCCGTCGGCATCGAGGACGCCGCACTGGTGAAGCGGGAGGGGCCCGACAAGTATCGGCGGCAATGGATCGATGTCGGTGAGCCCGTCTCCCTGCACGAGATCGTCGAGACGGCGGGGCACGCCAAGCGCTCACCCGCCGATGTCGCAGCCCGGCTGACCGCACTCGGCTACCGGCTCGGTGGCAGCGGTCCGCTGCCCGGGACGCCGAATCCCCGCGACGTCATGCTGCTCCGCACAGCCCGCGGGGGACAGGGCGGCTGGCTCGGCTGGGGCGACGAGGTGTCCGCCGCGCATGTGCTCGAAGTGGCCGCGTACCTGGACTGCAGCCCGCTCACCGCCGCCGCGCGGCTGGCCGCGCTCGGCCTCCGGCTGCCGTACACCCCCCAACGCGACGACGAGCGGATCCTCACGTTCGCCACCACGTACCGCGCCCACTACCCCGGCCGCTACTCCTCGGCACCCGTCGGGCACGTTCTCGCCGTCGCGCGAGAGACGGGACGCAGCCCCGCGGACATCGTCGCCCGGCTGAAGGTGCTGGGCGTCGGGAGACCGGACGGATCGGTGCCCGACGCCCCGGAGGACGGTGACCTCGTCATCCTCAGCGAGGAACTCGACGGCTGTCAGCCCTGGTTGGTGAAGAACACCGTCGTCGGACTCCAGCTGCGGCACATCCTGCGCGCCGCCCTCGCCACCGGGCGGAGCCCCGCAGGGATCACCGCGAGGCTCACCGAGCTGGGGCACTGGCTGCACGAGAACGCGAAGCTGCCGGAGGCCGCCGACGAGGCGGACATCCGGCTGCTGGAGACCGTCGACCGCTCGTACCTGGACGGTGTCCACCTGGAGCACGTCCTGCGCAGCGCCGGACTGACGGGCCGGAGCCCCGCGGACGTCGCTGCGCGGCTGACGGCCCTCGGCTACACGCTCCCCGACGAGGTGGAGTACCCGGAGACACGGGGTGTTCTCGCCGCGTCATGAAAGACGTCC
>NZ_JBHWZS010000056.1:0-36130 GCF_042728155.1 Streptomyces sp. NPDC060209 | reverse complement strand
GAGGCGGTCGGCCCCATGTGCCGCTATCCGCGCCGTCCCGCTCACAAGCGGAAGCCGGAGGAACTGCGTCAGTGCGAGCCGCCCTGCGCCTCGAGGCGCTTGTAGGAGGCCTCGATCTCGGCCTCGGCCTCGGTGCGGCCGACCCAGTCGGCGCCCTCGACGGACTTGCCGGGCTCCAGGTCCTTGTAGACCTCGAAGAAGTGCTGGATCTCCAGGCGGTCGAACTCCGACACGTGGTGGATGTCGCGCAGGTGCTCCACCCGAGGGTCGGACGCCGGGACGCACAGCAGCTTGTCGTCGCCGCCGGCCTCGTCGGTCATCCGGAACATGCCGATGGCGCGGCACTTGATGAGGCAGCCGGGGAATGTCGGCTCCTCGAGGATGACCAGCGCGTCCAGCGGGTCGCCGTCCTCGCCGAGGGTGTTCTCGACGAAACCGTAGTCGGCCGGGTAGCTGGTCGAGGTGAAGAGTCGACGGTCCAGACGGATCCGACCGGTCTCGTGGTCCACCTCGTACTTGTTCCGCGAACCCTTCGGGATCTCGATAACGACGTCGAACTCCACGGGTGGCTCCTCCATGATCAACACATACGACTGGTGGTTAAGTGTCCCTCACGCAGATGAGTGCTCGCGAAAGGGGCTGGTCAACGGTGGCCGAGCCGGTGGAGAGACCGACGGACGAGCCGTTGAACGGGTGGGGCAGGTGGAAAGCCCCGAAGTACCTGAAGGGTGGGAGCGGACCGAACGACCTCCGGCTCGTCGCAGGCTCCGCGGTGCTCGGCCTGGTGGTCGCCGCCGGTGCCGTCCTGGCCACCGGTCCCTGGGACTCCGGTCAGCGTAAGGCCGAGCGGGACCGGGCGGCCGTCCAGCAGCGCGCAGGTGGCGCACATCACGAAGGGACCGCGCCCGACGGGCCGGAGCCGGCAGCCAGCGCGCCCGCCGTCCTGAGCGCCCTCGGCACCACGGGCGGTGTCACTGCCCCGGCGGGTGCGAGCGGCCTGAAGACCGCCCTCGCACCGCTGCTGGACGCGCCCGCACTCGGCCCCGTACGCACCGCCGTGGTCGTCGACGCGGCCACCGGCAAGCAGTTGTACGCGCGGGGCGCGACGACCCCCATGACCCCCGCGTCCACCGTGAAGATCGCCACGACCGCTGCCGCGCTCTCCGCGCTCGGCCCCGCCCACCGCATCGCGACGACGGTCACGCTGTCCCCGGACTCCCGGACGCTCACCCTTGTCGGCGGCGGCGATCCCACCCTGGACAAGGCGGCCCTGCGCGCCCTGGCCGCCGGCACGGCACGCTCCTTGCGCGACGGCGGCACAGGGTCCGTGCGGCTGACGTACGACACCTCGCGCTACTCGGGTCCGGCCCTCCACCCCATCGGCCCCAACGAGAACATCGCGCCGGTGAGCGCGCTCATGGCCGACGAGGGCCGCCTCGACAGGAGCGACCGGGGACCGGCCCCCCGTACCGACGACCCCGCGGGTGACACCGCGCGTACATTCGCGGACCTTCTCGGCGACGCGGGCGTCGTCACCCGGTCCGCGCCCTCGTCCGGGAAGGCCGCTGCCGGGTCCCGCACGGTGGCGACGCACCTGTCGAAGCCGCTCTCCGCCCTGGTCGAACGCGCTCTGACCAACAGCGACAACGACATCGCCGAGGCCCTGGCCCGGCAGACCGCGTTGAAGGCCGGGGAGCCCGCCTCCTTCGCCGGGAGCCGCCGCGCCGTCACTGCCCGGCTGAAGGCGCTCGGCCTGCCGATGGCCGGTGCCCGGCTCGCGGACGGCAGCGGGCTCGACCGCGCGGACAAGGTGACGGCAGGCCTCCTGGCCGAGCTGCTCGCGCTCGCCGCCGGACCGGACCACCCCGAGCTGCGGCCCGTCCTCACCGGTCTCCCGGTCGCCGGATTCAGCGGCACGCTCGGCGACCGCTACACCGCGACGTCCCCGGCGACCGGCCTGATCAGGGCCAAGACGGGCACCCTCACCGGGGTGAACAGCCTCGCCGGAACCGCGGTCGACGCACAGGGCCGGCTGCTCGCCTTCGCCTTCCTGGCCTCGGGCACCACATCCCCGGACGAGGCGGAGGCATCGCTCGACACCCTGGCCACCACCCTCACCAAAGGCACCCCGTGAGCGGCTGACACCCCACCATGGAGCGACCACCTCACGTACGGTTGACGCATGACGAGCATCGGTGGTGCCGAGATGGTCGACTGGAATCTCGCGGTCGCGACCGCGACCCGGTTCGTGCGGCCGGGTCCCGAGATCAGCCGCGAGGAGGCCCGCGCCGTCGTCGCGGAGCTCCGCCGGCACGCCAAGGCCTCGGAGGAGCACGTCCGTTCGTTCACCCGGATGATCCCGGACGGGCACGAACCCGAGGACACCCCGGTCCTGGTCGTCGACCGGGCCGGCTGGATCAGGGCCAACGTCGCGGGCTTCCGTGAGCTGCTGCGTCCGCTGCTCGGAAAGATGCAGGACCGCCGCGGCAGCGGCCCGGGCAACGCCGTGCTGGGCGCGGTCGGCGGCAAGGTGACCGGCGTCGAGCTGGGCATGCTGCTGTCGTTCCTGGCGTCCCGGGTCCTCGGGCAGTACGAGACCTTCGCCCCCGCCACCCGGGAGCTGCCCGCGTCCTCCAAGGGGGGCGGCAGGCTGCTGCTGGTCGCCCCCAACATCGTCCACGTCGAACGGGAACTCGAGGTCGACCCGCACGACTTCAGGCTCTGGGTGGCCCTCCACGAGGAGACCCACCGCACCCAGTTCACCGGGGTTCCCTGGCTCCGTGACCATCTGCAGGGCGAAATCCAGTCGTTCCTCGACGAGACCGACGTCGACCCGATGACCGTGCTCGAACGTCTCCGCGAGGCCGCGCAGGCCTTCTCGGGCGGCAGCCGTCCCGAGGGCGAACGGGGGGAGGAGGGCGACGACGGCGGGCGCAGCCTCGTCGAGATCGTCCAGACGCCCGCCCAGCGCGAGATCCTGGGCCGCCTCACCGCCGTGATGTCTCTGCTCGAGGGGCACGCGGACTTCGTGATGGACGGGGTGGGCCCCGACGTGGTGGCCTCCGTCGCCGAGATCCGGGAGAAGTTCCAGAAGCGCAGGGCGCGCGGCGCGAGCCGGCTCGACCTGGCACTGCGCAAGCTCCTGGGGCTCGACGCCAAGCTGAGGCAGTACCGCGACGGCGAGAAGTTCGTCCGGGCCGTGGTGGACGAGGTCGGTATGGACGGCTTCAACCGGGTGTGGACCTCCCCCAACACCCTGCCCACCAAGGCGGAGATCGCCGCACCGGCGGACTGGGTGGCGCGGGTGCACCGTAAGGCAGATTCGTGATCCAGGGCCTTTCGTTCGGATCAGGCTGGATCAGGGTGCGGTGCCGGGGCGCGCGAGCCCAGCGTGATTCACGCGAGAGGTCCTGGGCCGGTCCGGTGGCAGAAGATTGCCTCTCCAATCACCCATCCGAGGGACCATAGGGGCATGGGAAGGCGTGCAATGCTCGATGGACGGCTTGGCTCTGTCACCATCGACGCACTCTGAGTGACGGGACTTCGTCCCGCACGCTCCGAGGCACCCCCCAAAACTTCACCCGAAGGGCACCGGACATGGGTCCCCATCCTGCGGTCGCGGCGATACGCCTGGCGGTCCGCCGCGTACTCCACGACGTCGTCACCGAACACAACCGTCAGAACGAACAGGCGGGACACGCCGAGTTCGCCGAAGCAGGGGCGGGCGGGCGGCGTTCCGCGCTCCCTGAGCGGCCGGACACCCCGCTGGTGCTCGTGGCATGCTCCGGGGGCGCCGACTCCATGGCTCTCGCCTCCGCCCTCGCCTTCGAGTCGCGCAAGCTGCCCGTCCGCGCCGGCGGCATCACCGTCGACCACAATCTCCAGCCCGGCTCCGGGCTCCGCGCCGACGAGGTCGTCGCCCGCCTCGCCGAGATGAGCCTCGACCCGGTCGAGGCCGTCGCAGTGCAGGTCGGCCGCGACGGCGGGCCCGAGGCCGCGGCCCGCGACGCCCGCTACGCCGCCCTGGACGCCGCGGCGGAACGCCACGGCGCGGTCGCCGTGCTCCTCGGCCACACCCGCGACGACCAGGCCGAGACCGTCCTGCTGGGCCTCGCCCGGGGTTCGGGTATCCGTTCCCTCTCCGGGATGGCCGCCGCCTCGGGCCCCGCCGGCCGCTACCGCCGCCCGTTCCTCCAGCTCGACCGGCAGACGGCCCGAAAGGCCTGCCTGGTCCAGTCGATCCCCGTCTGGGACGACCCCCACAACATCGACCCCGCCTACACCCGCTCCAGGCTGCGCCACGAGGGCCTGCCCGCCCTGGAGAAGGCGCTGGGCAAAGGCGTCGTGGAGGCCCTCGCCCGTACGGCGCAGCTCTCCCGTGACGATGCCGACGCCCTCGACACCTGGGCCGCCGAGGCCGCCCGCTCGGTCCGCGACGACGCCGGACGGCTGGAGTGCGCCAAGCTTTCCGTGCTGCCGCCCGCGGTGCGACGCCGGGTGCTGCGCCGGGCCGTGATCGACGCCGGGTCTCCCGCGGGTTCGCTCTTCGCCCGCCACATCGAGGAAGTCGACCGGCTCATCACCGGCTGGCGGGGCCAGGGCGCCATCAACCTGCCCGGCCGCGTCGAGGTGCGGCGGCAGGGTGGCAGACTGGTGATTCGGCAGAGCTGAAGCGCAAGCGGCTGAAGTGCAGGCGAAACGCCGGTCCGGCCCGGGGAACAGTCCGGTCCGGCAGGGCAGAGAAAGAGACGCGGGTGAACGAGAAGGACATGGGCACCGACCTTCAGTCGGTGCTCCTCACCAAGGAAGAGATCGACGCGAAGCTCGTCGAGCTTGCAGCGAAGATCGACGCGGAGTACGCGGGCAAGGACCTGCTCATCGTCGGCGTGCTCAAGGGCGCGGTGATGGTCATGGCGGACCTGGCCCGCGCGCTGTCCACCCCCGTCACCATGGACTGGATGGCCGTCTCGTCGTACGGCGCCGGCACCCAGTCCTCGGGCGTCGTCCGGATCCTCAAGGACCTCGACACCGACATCAAGGGCAAGCACGTCCTGATCGTCGAGGACATCATCGACTCCGGTCTGACGCTGTCCTGGCTGCTGACCAACCTCGGCTCGCGTGAACCCGCGAGCCTGGAGGTCTGCACGCTGCTCCGCAAGCCGGATGCCGCGAAGGTCGCGATCGACGTGAAGTGGGTCGGCTTCGACATCCCCAACGAGTTCGTCGTCGGCTACGGGCTGGACTACGCGGAGAAGTACCGCAACCTCCCCTTCGTCGGTACGCTCGCGCCTCACGTCTACGGCGGCTGAGGCAACCGCCCCGACAGGGCCCGGCCGAACCCGGCCGGACTCCCGGGAACCCTCGCGGTGTTCCCGCCGTTGGAGCCTTCGAAGACGGGTTTGTCAGACCTCCCCTGCGGTCACGGGTGACAATGCTGGGGTACCGTCCGAAGAACAGTCTTTTCTCACAGCAGCATTTACCTACGGGCAGGAGGGACGGGGCGACTTCGCTCCGTATGGATGGACGTGAAGCGATACTTCCGTGGGCCGGTCATGTGGATCGTGCTGGCCGTCCTCGCCGTGGTCGTGTTGATGCAGGTCGTCGGCTCGTCCGGCGGCTACAAGACGGTGGACACCGGCAAGGTGATCCAGGCGATCAGCAAGAACCAGGTGGAACAGGCCAAGCTGACCACCGGTGACGAACAGATCCTGAAGATCGAGCTGAAGGACAAGCAGAAGCTCAAGGGCGAGTCCGGCAGCAAGTTCCAGGCGAGCTACATCGGCAACCAGGGTGTCGAGCTCGCAGACACACTGCAGAAGAAGTTCGAGAGCGGTGACATCGAGAAGGGTTACACCGTCTCGCCGTCGAAGCAGTCCCCGTTCGTCTCGATCCTTCTCTCGCTGCTGCCCTTCGTCCTGATCGTGGTCGTGTTCCTGTTTCTGATGAATCAGATGCAGGGCGGCGGCTCCAAGGTCATGCAGTTCGGCAAGTCCAAGGCCAAGCTGATCACCAAGGACACGCCGAAGACGACGTTCGCCGATGTGGCGGGGTCGGACGAGGCCGTCGAGGAACTGTACGAGATCAAGGAATTCCTCCAGGAGCCGGCGAAGTTCCAGGCCGTCGGCGCCAAGATCCCCAAGGGCGTCCTGCTGTACGGGCCGCCCGGTACGGGTAAGACGCTGCTCGCTCGCGCCGTCGCAGGCGAGGCGGGCGTCCCGTTCTACTCGATCTCCGGTTCCGATTTCGTCGAGATGTTCGTCGGTGTCGGTGCCTCCCGTGTCCGTGACCTCTTCGAGCAGGCCAAGGCGAACGCTCCGGCGATCGTCTTCGTCGACGAGATCGACGCCGTCGGACGGCACCGCGGTGCCGGCATGGGCGGCGGCCACGACGAGCGCGAGCAGACGCTCAATCAGCTGCTCGTCGAGATGGACGGCTTCGACGTGAAGGGCGGCGTCATCCTGATCGCCGCCACGAACCGGCCGGACATCCTCGACCCGGCGCTGCTGCGCCCGGGACGCTTCGACCGGCAGATCGCCGTCGACCGGCCGGACATGCAGGGTCGCCTCGCGATCCTCAAGGTGCACCAGAAGGGCAAGCCGGTAGCGGAGGACGTCGACCTCAACGCGGTCGCCCGTCGTACGCCCGGTTTCACCGGTGCCGACCTGTCGAACGTGCTGAACGAAGCGGCGCTCCTGACGGCGCGCAGCAACAAGAAGCTGATCGACAACCACATGCTCGACGAGGCCATCGACCGCGTCGTGGCGGGCCCGCAGAAGCGGACCCGGATCATGTCCGAGAAGGAAAAGAAGATCACCGCGTACCACGAGGGCGGACACGCCCTGGTCGCGGCGGCCTCACCCCAGTCGGACCCGGTCCACAAGATCACGATCCTCTCCCGCGGCCGTGCCCTCGGTTACACGATGGTGCTCCCGGAGGAGGACAAGTACTCCACGACGCGCAATGAGATGCTCGACCAGCTGGCTTACATGCTGGGCGGGCGCGCGGCCGAGGAGCTGGTCTTCCACGACCCGACGACCGGTGCTGCGAACGACATCGAGAAGGCCACTGCCACGGCCCGCGCGATGGTCACGCAGTACGGCATGACCGAGCGTCTCGGTGCGATCAAGTTCGGTGGAGACAACACCGAGCCGTTCGTGGGCCGGGAGATGGGCCATCAGCGCGACTACTCGGAAGAGGTCGCGGCGCTCGTCGACGAAGAGGTCAAGAAGCTCATCGAGACCGCGCACAACGACGCGTGGGAAATTCTCGTCGAGAACCGCGACATCCTCGACGCCCTGGTCCTCGAGCTCCTCGAGAAGGAGACGCTCGGCAAGGAGCAGATCGCCGAGATCTTCGCCCCGATCGTGAAGCGCCCGGCTCGCCCGGCGTGGACCGGTTCCGCCCGTCGTACTCCGTCGACGCGTCCGCCCGTGCTCTCTCCCAAGGAGCTCGCCCTCACCAACGGCTCTGCCAATGGCTCGGGTACTCCGGAGATCGCCCCGACGGACATCACGAAGAACACCGGCACCTCCACTGAGGCGCTCCCCGAGGATCGCCCCGAGAGCTAGCCCCTGCCCGCCCCGGTGTGGCCCCTGTCACGGGGGCTCCACCAGGCCCGGAATGGATGCCGCGCCCCCCAGGTTCTAGCCTGTGGGGGCGCGGCTTTTCCGTATGCCTGCGCTGTGCCTGCCGTAATTCCGTGAGGGCCGGGCGGGTCCGCGCATGTGACTGCACAGAGGAACGAGGCACAGAATGACCGACCCGGTGACGCTCGACGGGCAGGGCTCGATCGGCGTATTCGACGAGAAGCGGGCCGAGTCCGCCGTACGGGAGCTCCTCATCGCTGTCGGGGAGGACCCTGACCGCGAGGGCCTGCGCGAGACGCCGGGCCGGGTGGCACGTGCGTACAAGGAGATATTCGCGGGCCTCCACCAGGAGCCCGAGGACGTCCTGACGACGACGTTCGACCTCGGTCACGACGAGATGGTGCTGGTCAAGGACATCGAGGTGTTCAGCACCTGTGAGCACCACCTGGTGCCGTTCCACGGTGTTGCGCACGTCGGCTACATCCCGGCGACCAGCGGCAAGATCACTGGGCTCTCGAAGCTGGCCCGGCTGGTCGACGTCTATGCCCGGCGGCCGCAGGTCCAGGAGCGGCTCACCACGCAGATCGCCGACTCCCTGATGGCGATCCTGGAGCCGCGGGGGGTCATAGCCGTTGTCGAGTGCGAGCACATGTGCATGTCGATGCGTGGCATCCGCAAGCCCGGAGCCAAGACGATCACGTCCGCGGTCCGCGGCCAACTGCGCGATCCGGCCACGCGCGCCGAGGCGATGAGCCTCATCATGGCGCGCTGAAGCGGGAACGGGCCGAGAAGGCCCGGGACGGCGCGGACCCCGGCCCGGGAGCGATGAGTTCGTGGGCCGGGGGGAGTCGACCGTAGTGGAAAGCCGGCCGTACGGCCGGATCCACCAGGATAGGAGCCTTCTGATGTCATTCACCCACGTGCTCGCCGTAGCGCCCGTGATCGCCATCGGGCCGGCGGTGGAGTGGTACGAGAGGCTTTTCGGCCGCCCGGCCGACGCGAGGCCGATGGACGGGCTGGCCGACTGGCACATCACGCCGTACGCCTGGCTCCAGGTCTTCGAGTCGCCCGAGCATGCCGGCGGGACGCTGGTGAATCTGGTGGTCGACGATCTGGACCGGGCGCTCTCGGATCTCGCGGACCGGGGGATCGCGGCCGGGGAGATCCGGCCCGGCTCGCGCGGTGTGCGGTTCGCCTCCGTCCACGACCCCGATGGCAACCGGGTCACCCTGGTCGAGAACCCGGTGGCCGACTGAGGCTTCTGGTGGACCTGCTCTATGCGGCCTGGGCCGTGTTCCGCTCGTCGTCCCGGTCGTCCGGAAGCTTGCAGACACGTTCGAGGAAGACGGCGGCGGCGACGACCGCGATACCGGCCAGGACGGCGAAGCCCGCGTAGATCGCCTGGTCCCGCCGCGGCGGGACGTCGAGGGAGCCGAGCAGGAAGACGCCCGTGCCGCCGTACATCCCCGCGACCAGGGCGGCGACGAGTGCGCTGGCCTGGCCGAAGACCAGGGCGCGCGCCGCCATCATCGGCTCCACGCCCTTCGCCCCGGGGCGCCGCTCCCGCTGCGCCCGCAGCCGTGCGCGGATCGACAGAGCCGTCGCCAGCAGGACGACGGCGATCACGGCGAGCACGATGGGCGCGGCGAGCGGCACGCTCGGCAGTGTCCCCAGGGCGTCCCAGAGGCGGGCTCCGCCCCAGGACAGCACGCCGGCTCCGGCGAAGAGTCCGGCCAGGAGGCCGAGCCGTAGTTGCTTCACCGAGAGTGCCGCCCTTCGTCGCCGTTGCCCGTGTCATTCGCCCGTGGGCGGTCGTCCTTGAGCCTAACGACTACTCGGGGAGACGGAGTTCCAGGTCGGGCCGGGGGAGCACTCCCTCGCGGCCGACACCGGCCAGCAGTTCGGCGACCGGGCCGGCGCCGGGCAACTGGGCCTCGGGGTCCACGTCGTGCCAGGGGGCGAGGACGAAGGCGCGCTCCCGGGCGCGGGGGTGCGGGAGGGTCAGCAGGGGGTCGTCGGAGACCACGTCGGCGTACGACACGATGTCGACGTCGATCGTGCGCGGCCCCCAGCGCTCCTCGCGGACCCGGTCGAAGGCCTCCTCGATGGCCTGGCCGCGCTCCAGCAGGGACGAGGGGGGCAGGGTCGTCTTCACGACGATCACCGCGTTGAAATACGACGGCTGGGAGCCCGGGTCGACGCCCCAGGGCTCCGTCTCGTAGACCGGGGAGACCGCTTTGACCCGAAGTCCGGGGGTGTCCTCCAGCGCGTCGATGGCGCCCTGAAGCGTCTCCAGGCGGTTGCCGAGGTTGGAGCCGAGGGAGATCACGGCCAGTTTGGGGTTGGAGAGGGTGACGTCCGCGGCGTCGACCTGCTCGACCACGGCTGCGGGAACCGGCTGTACGGTCGGGTCGCTCTGCCCCTCGGTGGAAAATGCAGTCATGCTCGGCTCCGGGTGATGGTGATGGTCACGTCGTCGAAGGGGACGGTGATGGGGGCGTCCGGCTTGTGGACGACGACCTCGACCTCCTGGACCCCTTCGTGCTTGAGGCACTGCTGCGCGATGCGTTCCGCGAGCGTCTCGATCAGATCGACCGGATCACCTTTGACGACGTCGACGACCTCTTCCGCGACCACGCCGTAGTGAACGGTCTTCGACAGGTCGTCGGCGGCTGCCGCGGGGCGGGTGTCGAGGCCGAGCACCAGGTCCACGATGAAGGTCTGGCCCTCTTCCCGTTCCTTGGGGAAGACACCGTGGTGCCCACGGGCCTTGAGGCCGCGCAGCGCGACACGATCCACGCGAATCACTCCTGCTGTTCGTCGTCTCTGGAGGCACCTGGCCGCGTGCGGGCGGTGAGGTGCCGTCTTTCGAATCTACCCGCGAGCACCGACAGCGCCCGCCCGCGGGGGCGCGGACCGGCCCGGCGGGGGGTTGGTAGCCGCGTATACCCCGTGATCGGGGAGCCCAATCCCCGGGGCGCGTTCCGTCCGCTCAGGCGGTCGGCTCTTCGTCCTCTTCCTCACCGGTTTCGGCCAGTACGGGGGAGCCGTGGTGGGACCAGAGCTTCCAGCCCTCCGGTGTGCGCCGGAACACATTGGTGGCGACGACGAGCTGGCCGACGAGTGGGCCGAGCGCGTTGCCCTCCTCCGCGGGACCACCGCTGAGGATGTTCTCGGTACAGGTCACCAGAGCTGTGTCGCCGGTCATGGAGACCCCGACATCGGTCAGGAAGAACTGGATGTACTCGGTGTTCGCCATGATCAGCGCGTAGCTCCGCAGCACCTCGCCACGGCCCGTGAGGACCGGCCAGCCCGGGTGGACGCAGGAGACGGTGAGGTCCTCGCCGGGCAGCCACAGGCCGGAGAGCTCGTCGAAGTCGCCGCGTTCCATCGCCTCGTAGAAGGCGGTGTTCGCCTGCTCCACCGCGGCGATGTCCGCGGCGGCCTCCTCGTGCTCGTCGCGCGCGGCGCTCACGCGGCTCCCTCGACGGCCCGGGCGACCCGGACCGCGTCCGCCGTCGGCCGTACCGCGTGCACCCGGACCGCCCAGGCGCCTGCCGCGGCGGAGAGGGCGGAGATCGCGGCCGTGGCGGCGTCCCGCTCCCGGGCCGGCGGCGGTGCCGCACCCTCGGCCGCCAGGACATGGCCGAGGAACCGCTTGCGGGAGGCGGCGACGAGCAGGGGCCTGCCCAGTTCGCGCAGCCGGTCGAGATGCGCGACGAGTGCGAGGTCCTGGGCGGCGTCCTTGGCGAAGCCGAGCCCCGGATCGATCACCAGCTTCTCGGGGTCCACGCCGCCCTCGACGACGGCCTCCATGCGCTCCCGGAGCTCCGCGACGACGTCGCCGACGACGTCCCCGTAGACCGCGCGGCTGTTCATCGATTCGCTGAAACCGCGCCAGTGCATGACGACGAACGGCACTCCGGCATCGGCGACGACCGGGATCATGCCCGGGTCGGCGAGGCCGCCGCTCACGTCGTTGACCAGGGCCGCACCGGCGGCGACGGACTGTTCGGCGACGACGGCCCGCATGGTGTCCACGGAGACGGTGACGCCCTCGGAGGCCAGCCCTCGCACGACCGGGATCACGCGCCGCAGTTCCTCGGCCTCGTCCACCCTGCTCGCGCCCGGGCGGGTCGACTCGCCGCCGACATCGATCAGATCCGCACCTTCGGCCACCAGTTCGAGGCCGTGCTTGATCGCTGCCGTGGTGTCGAACCAGTGGCCTCCGTCGGAGAAGGAGTCGGGCGTCACATTGACGACTCCCATGACCGCGCAGCGGTCCCACTCCGGCAGACCCCGAACCGTGCCCCGTCCTCGCAACGTACTCATGCGACCAGCCTAGGCCCGGGAAGGGGGAGGTCGGGCCGCGCCGGCGCGGTGATCACCACCGGATCCGTCACTGGCCGGGCCCGGCACCACGCCCGGGAGGCCCTCCGGCGGGAGCCCGCCGCCGTGATCCCGTCACCCGGGATCCATCCGCGCCCGTTCAGCCGGACGGACGGCGCCGACGGCTCGCGCGCCCGGGCGGCGGGGGAAAGGACCCGCGCGGGCCACGCGTCCTCCTCGGTAGCGGAGGGGTGCGTGTGAAGGCCTCCACGGGGCCGTACGCGCCCGCCGCCGAGGGGCGGCCCGCTCATCGGGAGCCGACGCCCGCCACGGTCTCCACGGCGACCTCGGCCCGGGGCACGTCCTGTGCGTCCGCGTCGATCGAGCGGCGCAGGGCCTCGTGGAGGCGGGCAGGAGTGAGTACGCCCAGGAAACGGCCGGCGCCCTCCTTGTCGATGACGGCGATCCAGCCCGCGTCGTGCTGCAGCATCGTGGCGAAGGCCTGCTTGAGCGGCGCGCCGAGCGGGAGCCAGGCCTCCATGCGCCGGGCGTGCTCACGGACCGTGCCCCTGGCGGTCGCCCCGTCGTCCGCCGGGATCCAGCCGTGCAGATTGTCCTGGCCGTCCAGGACGACCGCCCAGCGCGCGCCGTCGGCCCGGAGCCGTTCGGTCGCCTTCGCCAGTGGATCGTCGAGATGGACGACCGGCGGCTGGTCCAGGTCGCTCTCCTCGATCGGCGTGACCGAGAGCCGCTTCAGTCCTCGGTCCGCCCCGACGAAGTCGGCGACGTACGGCGTCGCCGGAGCCCCGAGCACCGTGGCCGGGGTGTCGAACTGCTCGATGCGGCCGTTCCCGTACACGGCGATCCGGTCGCCGAGCCGGACGGCCTCCTCGATGTCATGGGTGACGAACAGCACGGTCTTGCGGACCTGTGCCTGCAGTTTCAGGAATTCGTTCTGCAGCCTTTCCCGTACGACCGGATCGACCGCGCCGAAAGGCTCGTCCATCAGCAGGACCGGCGGGTCCGCGGCCAGGGCCCTTGCCACGCCGACGCGTTGGCGCTGACCGCCGGAAAGCTGCTCGGGATAGCGGCCGCCATAAACGGACGGATCCAGTCCGACGAGATCGAGCAGTTCTGCCGCGCGCTTCCTGCCCTTTTCCCGCCCCCAGCCGAGGAGATGGGGAACGGTGGCGGTGTTCTCCAGGACCGTTTTGTGCGGGAAGAGCCCGACCTGCTGGATCACATAGCCGATACGCCGGCGGAGCCGGACGGGATCGATGGTCGATATGTCGTCCCCATCGAGAAATATCCGGCCGTCGGTCGGTTCGATCAGACGGTTCACCATTTTCATGGTGGTCGTCTTGCCGCAGCCGGAAGGTCCGACGAGCGTGACCAGTTCACCCTCGGCGACCTCGAAGGAAAGGTCGTCGACGGCGGTGGTGCCGTCCGCGTACCGCTTGGTGACGTGCTCGAAACGGATCATGATTCCCCATTGTGACGCGGGTTCTGTGAAGGCCATGTTGCCGGAATACGACAGCCTCGGCGATTGTCGGTGGTCGGGGATAGGGTCACCCAGGACCGGACCCGGGGCGGCATCGCGAGGGCAAACAGGAGGTGGGGGCGGATGGCCGAGCAGAACTGCCTGGTGGCGAACGACTGGATCTGCGGAGAGTATCTGCGCTCCCGCAGCCATGAGTTGACCGAGGCGACCGTCCAGCACATCTGGATCACGGTGGTTTCCGTGCTGATAGGGCTCGCGGTGGCATTTCCGCTCGCGCTGCTCGCGCGCCGGGGCCGGCATTTCGCGGGTCCGGTGCTGGGTCTGACCACCGTGCTCTACACCGTGCCGTCACTCGCGATGTTCTCGCTGCTGCTGCCGCTCTTCGGGCTGTCCGCGGCGCTCGTCGTCACCGGCCTGGTGCTCTATTCACTGACCATTCTCGTACGCAACATCCTGGCGGGCCTCGAAGCGGTCCCGCAGGAGGCCAGGGAAGCCGCGAAGGGCATGGGCTACGGGCCGGTCCGGCTCCTCTGGGAGGTCGAACTCCCCCTCGCGCTGCCCGCGCTGATGGCCGGACTGCGGATCGCCACGGTGTCGACGGTCGCGCTGACCACGGTCGGCTCCCTCGTCGGCAAGGGCGGCCTCGGAAATCTCATCGAGGACGCCCTGCCGAGCTTCTTCAAGGCCCAGGTGCTCACCGCGTCCGTGCTCTGCGTGCTGCTCGCGGTGGCCGCGGACCTGCTGTTGCTCGGCGTGCAACGCCTGCTCACGCCCTGGACCCGGATACGGACGCCCGCAGGGGTGTCCGACGGGCCGGGCATCGCCAAGACGGAGGCCGGCTGACCATGGGAGTCATAGGGGAGGCCTGGGCCTGGCTCACCACCGGCGCCAACTGGTCGGGGGAGGGCGGGGCGGCGCACCGGCTGGCCGAGCACCTGTACGTCAGCGGCGTCGCCCTCGCGGCGGCCTGCGTCATCGCCCTGCCCGTCGCGCTGTATCTCGGGCACGTGGGCAAGGGGGGCGGGCTGGCCGTCAACATCTCCAACGTGGGCCGGGCGGTCCCGGTGTTCGCGGTGCTGGCCCTCTTCATGATGACGCCCCTGCGGAACTCCGGCTATCTGCCCACGGTCATCGCGCTGGTGCTGTTCGCCGTGCCCCCGCTGCTGACCAACGCCTACGTCGGGATGACGGAGGTGGACCGGTCGGTGCTGGAGGCCGCGCGCGGCATGGGCATGTCCGGCGCGCAGCTCTTCGTACGGGTCGAGCTCCCGCTCGCCTACCCGATGATCATGACCGGTCTCCGGTCGGCCGCCGTCCAGGTGATCGCCACCGCCTCGATCGCGGCGATGGTCGGTCTCGGCGGCCTGGGGCGGATCATCACCGCCGGATTCAACACCTACGACACCGCACAGGTCTTCGCGGGCGCCGTGCTGGTCGCCCTCCTGGCTCTGGTGGTGGAGGGCGTTCTCGTGGCGCTGGACCGGCTGCTGTCGCCCCTGCGCCGCCGGACCGTTTGAGCGCGCGGACTTTTCGGACTTTGCACACCATTTTTTTCGCGGACGGAGAACAACATGAGCAGGACCTCGCGCATAGCGGGTGCGGTCATCGGAGCGGTCGTGCTGGCAGGGTCGCTCGCCGCCTGCGGCGGCGACAGCCTGGAGAAGGAGAAGGGCGGTTCGGACACGGGTGCCGGCGCCGACTCCAAGAAGGGCTCGCTCGTCGTGGGCGCCGCCGGCTTCACCGAGTCCAAGGTGCTCGCCGAGCTGTACGCCCAGGTCCTGGGCGACGCCGGATACGACACCTCGATCACCACGGTGAAGAACCGCGAACTGTACGAGCCTTCGCTGGAGAAGGGCGAGATCGACGTCGTCCCGGAATACGCGGCGACCCTCGCGGAATTTCTCAACGCCAAGGTCAACGGAGCGAAGGAGGCGGAGAAGAAGCCGGTCGCCTCGGGTGACGTGACGGCCACCGTCGCCGCTCTGGAGAAGCTCGCCGGCCCGCTCGGACTGAAGGTCCTTCCGGCGGGCGAGGCGGTCGACCAGAACGCCTTCGCGGTGTCGAAGGAATTCGCCGAGAAGAACAGCCTCGAGACGCTTTCCGATCTCGGCAGCTCGAAGATCAAGGTGAAGATCGCTGCGGGCGACGAGTGCGAGGTGCGCCCGTTCTGCGCGCCCGGACTGAAGAAGACGTACGGCATCGACGTCACCGGGATCGACCCCAAGGGTGTCGGCACCCCGCAGGCGAAGCAGGCGGTCAAGGACGGCAAGGACCAGCTGGTCCTCACGACCACCACGGACGCGGTGCTCGACTCCTACGGGCTGGTGTTCCTGGAGGACGACAAGAAGCTGCAGAACGCGGACAACGTCCTTCCGGTTCTCAATGCCAAGGATGCGGGCGCGCCGGAGATCGCCGAGGCGCTCGGGAAGCTCACCGGCGTACTCACCACGGAGGACCTCGCGGAACTGAACCGCAAGGTCGACGCGGAGCGCGCCAAGCCCGCCGATGCGGCCGGGGACTATCTCCGGTCGAAGGGGCTGATCAAGAAGTAAAAAGGCGTACGTGAGGGGCACTTGAGAGGCCGCTAGGTAACCGGCGGGGAACAGATTGCCGGGCGGTCTCCCAAGTGACTCGTACGCACGGTAAATTTCGGGCCATGCCACGAGGACGCCACCGCCATTCGCCGCCCCTCCACAGAATCCTGCCTCCCGCCGTGGTGGCCGGAGTGCCGGCCGTCTGTGCCGCCGGAGCCTGGCTCCTCGCGGAACCCCTGGCTCTGCGCGTCCTGGTGGCCGTGACGGCGGCTTCCGCCGTCATCGGTGCCTGTCTGATGCGCAGCTGGGACCGGGCCGCGGGGCTGCGTGTCGCGGAGCTGACCCGTGCCCGGGCCAGCGACGAGTGGAAGACCGAGGAGCGCATAGCCGAGCTCGAGGCGGACATCGAGGAATCACGGGAACTGCGCACCCGGCTGGAGACCAAGCTGCGCCGCAAGCGCGTGGAGCTCGCCGGGCTGCGGGGCGAACACGCCGCGCTGCTGCGCCGGTACGCCAACGCCGAGACGGAGCGGGCCAGCGCGCTCGAGGGCCGCAGGCAGCTCGCCATCGAGGCGTCCGCGCCGCGCGAGCTCCTGCCCGCGCGGTCCACGCCCACGCCGGGCACGTATCTGCGTGCCGCCCAGGCCTTGCAGGACCTGACCCGCAACGCCGCCCTCCAGGAGGCGCGCCGCACCGCCGAGCTGGCCCGGCAGCGCGACATCGCCGAGCGGTCCGCGGAACGGGACTCGGAGGGCGACGGCCCGAAGGGGAAGCACGCGGCGGTCGCCGGAGCGGGTGACCTCCAGCACCGCCGTCCCCAGGCCGCCCTGCCCGCACCGAAGCTGTCGCCCGCCCCCGTACGCCCGCCCCGCGCCGTACCGGCGGCATCCGCCGTCGTTCCGTACGCCGCCGCGCGCCGTCACCTCGTCCCGCAGGGAAGCTTCGACTTCTTCGGCACGCAGAAGGCGAACGCCGCGATCGAGTCCGTGCAGAACGAGGACCTCGCGGACGTGGTGGGCGAGGAGGCACTGGCGGCGCACCGTACGGGCGCGGCCGAGAACCGTGCCGTCGGCAAGGTCATCGACCTCACGGCGCACGACGACACCGAGCAGCTGGACGTTGTCGAGCTGCGCAGCGCGGTCTCCTCGTAGCCGCCGGCCTCGCCGGTGCGGGGTCCGCCGCCCGGTGGCCGGACTACTTGTCGATGTCGCCGACGACGAAGAAGAGTGAGCCCAGGATCGCCACCATGTCGGCCACGAGCGTGCCCGGCAGCAGCTCGGTGAGTGCCTGGATGTTGTTGAACGAGGCGGAGCGCAGCTTCAGCCGGTACGGGGTCTTCTCGCCCGTGGACACCAGGTAGTAGCCGTTGATGCCCAGCGGATTCTCGGTCCACGCGTAGGTCTGGCCCTCCGGCGCCTTGAGCACCTTGGGCAGCCGCTGGTTGATGGGCCCGGGCGGCAGGTCGGCCATCCGGTCCAGGCACGCGTCGGCGAGGTCCAGCGCGTTGTGCGTCTGCTCCAGGAGGCACTCGAACCGGGCCAGGCAGTCGCCCTCGGTCCGGGTGACGACCCGGAGCGTGTCCTGCAGCTCCCCGTACGCGAGATACGGCTCGTCGCGCCGCAGGTCGAAGTCGACGCCGGAGGCCCTGGCGATCGGCCCGGACACCCCGTAGGCGTGTACGGCCTCGGCGGACAGCACGCCCACACCGCGGGTGCGGCCCCGGAAGATCTCGTTGCCGAGCACCAGCCGGTCGTACACGTCCATCCGTGAACGCACGGACGCCACGGCGTCCCTGGCCCGGCCCAGCCAGCCCGCGGGCAGGTCCTCCTTGAGGCCGCCGACCCGGTTGAACATGTAGTGCATCCGGCCGCCGGAGACCTCCTCCATCGCGGCCTGGAGCTCCTCGCGCTC
Organism: Streptomyces sp. NPDC060209; assembly: GCF_042728155.1. NCBI lineage: Bacteria > Bacillati > Actinomycetota > Actinomycetes > Kitasatosporales > Streptomycetaceae > Streptomyces > Streptomyces sp. NPDC060209. The sequence continues at coordinate 18,269 of NZ_JBHWZS010000056.1, read as the reverse complement.
CCGGAAGGCGTGGAACATCGGGGTGATCCCGCCGAGTTCGAGGGGGTAGGAGCCCAGGAACATCAGATGGTTGAGGACCCGGTTGAGCTCCGCCAGCAGCGTCCTCGTCCAGACGGCGCGCTCGGGGACCTCCATGCCGAGCATCCGCTCGACGGCCATGACGACCCCGAGCTCGTTGGAGAACGCCGACAGCCAGTCGTGGCGGTTGGCGAGCATGATGATCTGCCGGTAGTCCCTGGCCTCGAAGAGCTTCTCGGCCCCTCGGTGCATATAGCCGATGACGGGCTCGGCCTGCTGGATCCGCTCGCCGTCCAGGACGAGCCGCAACCGGAGCACACCGTGGGTGGAGGGGTGCTGCGGACCGATGTTCAGCACCATGTCGGTGCTCTCCGCCGCGCCGCCGATGCCGATCGTCGTCTCCGTCATGCGGGACAGTATCCCCCTTCACGATCCGGGACCCGATGCCGCAGCCAGCCGAAGTCGCCCAGCCCGCCCCGCGCCGTGAGCTCCGCCGCCTCCCCGGCCGACGCGAGTGCCCGGACGTAGCCGACGGGATCGGCCGATGCCTGTGACAGCGGGGGGCGTTCCCCGCTGATCCCGAGTTCCCGCAGCGCCGTCCGCTGGTCCAGGAGTTCGGCCACGCCGTCCGCCGCCGTCGCGCAGGCGTCCAGCGCCACGTGCGAGGTCAGGTCGCAGCTGCCGTCGGGCACCGGCGGCACCTCACGGCCTCCCCGGAATCCGGTGAGCGTCCCGAACGGCGGCCTCGACGCCCGCACATGCGCGTAGTCCACCGCCACGGCGGTCCCGCCGGCCAGCGACGCGACGGCCCGGGCCCACGCCTCGTCGCGGGGCCGGCCGATCTCCGCGCGTTCGCCGGGCCGGGACAGCGGCCACCAGCGGCTCAGCCACCGGGCGTCCGCCCCGGTCACCGGGTCGCCGAGCCGCTCGGCGCCGTCGGCCTCGCGCACGAGGACGTATCGGGGCACCCCGTCCGCGTCGGCCTCGGCGATATCCGTCGGGACGTTGTCCAGCCATTCGTTGGCGAACAGCAGCCCGCGCACACCTTGCGGGAGTTCGGCGCACCACTCGACGGCCGGGTCCAGGCCCGGCGGGCGCGGGGCCAGTTCCACGGCGTACGCCCGTACGGTGAGGCCGGGGGCCAGGGTCCCGTCCCGCAGCGCCGCCAGCACACCGGTGAGCAGTTCGCCGCGGCCCGCTCCCACATCCACCAGGCCGACCGAGTCCGTCCCCAGCTCCCGCGCCGTGCCGGCCAGCAGCCGGGCGACGGCGGTGGCGAACAGGGGGGAGGCGTGCACCGAGGTGCGGAAATGGCCGGCGGGGCCCTCCGGGCGCCGGTAGAACCCCTCTTCCCCGTACAAAGCGGTCTCGGCGGCTTCCCGCCAGCGGCACCAGTCATACGTCACGTAGGCAAGTCTCCACCTTGGGGAGTACGGTCCCAGGACCCGGATCGGCCCTTCGGCTGACCCGGGCACCGATCAGCTGTCCCTACGCTGGGTAACGTGCAGCGCTTCTACGATTTCATCCGCAGACACCCGACGGGCGTCGACATCCTCTGGGCTGTCCTCCTCCTCGGGTTCTCCGGCGTGTCCATCGTGGCCGGCCAGGCCGGCGGCGGCCTGGAGCGCGTCGCCGCGGTGCCGATCGCCGTCGGTCTGGCCGTCGTGGTCGCGCTGCGCCGCCGCGCGCCGGAGAAGATGCTGCTGCTCGCGATCCTGATGGGGCTCGCCCAGCTGCTGCTCGGGGTGCGGCCCGACGCGGCGGACTTCGCCATGCTGGTGATCACGTACACCGTGGCCACGGTGGGGGAGCGCTGGGCGTCCCGGCTCGCCCTCGGATGCAGCCTGGTCGCGGCGGGGATCTCGCGCCTGCGCTGGCCCGATGACGCTCCTTCGGGCGGCTGGGCGCAGACGCTCGGCTATGTCGTCATCATGACCGTGCCCTTCGTCCTGGCCTGGGTGCTCGGCGATTCCATACGCACCCGGCGGGCCTACTTCAGCCAGCTGGAGGAGCGGGCCGCCCGGCTGGAGCGGGAGCGTGAGGCGCAGTCGAAGGTGGCCGTGGCCGCCGAACGGGCCCGTATCGCCCGCGAACTGCACGACGTCGTCGCGCACAACGTCTCGGTGATGGTGGTCCAGGCCGACGGCGCCGCGTATGTCATGGACTCGTCCCCCGACCAGGCCCGGCAGGCGCTGGAGACCATCTCCGGTACCGGTCGCCAGGCGCTCGCCGAGATGCGGCGGCTGCTCGGAGTGCTCAGGACCGGTGATTCCAAGGAGAGCGGGGAGTACGTCCCCCAGCCCGATGTGGAGCAGATCGAGGAACTCGTCGGCAAGGTCAGGGAGACCGGCCTCGCGGTGGACTTCAAGATCGAGGGCACCCCGCGTCCGCTGCCGAGCGGGGTCGAGCTGACCGCGTACCGCATCGTGCAGGAGGCGCTCACCAACACCCGTAAGCACGGCGGCCCGGACGCCGGGGCGAGCGTGCGGCTGGTCTACTTCGACGACGGGCTGGGCCTGCTGGTCGAGGACGACGGCCGCGGCGCCCCGCACGAGCTCTACGAGGACGGCGGGGCCGACGGCGCGGGGCAGGGAATGATCGGCATGCGTGAGCGGGTCGGCATGGTCGGCGGCACGCTCGACGCGGGCCCGCGCCAGGGTGGCGGTTTCCGGATCAGCGCCCTGCTTCCGCTCAAGCCGGCCGACCAGTGACAGAAGGAGCAGGAGACTCATGGCGATCCGCGTGATGCTCGTCGACGACCAGGCGCTGCTGCGCACCGGCTTCCGGATGGTGCTCGCCGCCCAGCCGGACATGGAGGTCGTCGCGGAGGCGGGCGACGGGGCGGAGGCGGTCGAGGTCCTGCGGTCCACGGCCGTCGACGTGGTGCTGATGGATGTCCGCATGCCGCGGCTGGACGGCGTCGAGGCGACCCGGCGCATCCGTGCGCGGACCGATCCGCCCAAGGTGCTGATCCTGACCACCTTCGACCTGGACGAGTACGCGTTCTCCGGCCTCAAGGCGGGCGCCAGCGGTTTCATGCTCAAGGACGTGCCGCCCGGCGAACTGCTCTCCGCCATCCGCTCGGTGCACAGCGGGGACGCCGTCGTGGCGCCGTCCACGACCCGCAGGCTGCTCGACCGGTTCTCTCCGATGCTGCCGAGCGGCAGGAATGAGCCGCAGCACAAGCATGTCGAGAAGCTGACCGGGCGCGAGCGCGAGGTGATGCTGCTGGTCGCCCAGGGGCTGTCGAACGGCGAGATCGCGGGCCGTCTGGTGCTGTCCGAAGCGACCGTGAAGACCCACGTGGGCCGCATCCTCACCAAACTGGGCCTGCGCGACCGGGTCCAGGTGGTCGTCCTCGCGTACGAGACGGGCCTGGTCCGGGCGGGCGGCGGGGCGGGCTGACGGTGCACCGCTTCGCGTTGCTCGCCGAGCGCGGGACCGTGCTGCGGCGGCTGGGCGAACGCGGCCTCGGACGCGGGCTGAAGCGCGAGGGCTTCGCCGTGGGGCAGCTGGACCACTGCCTGGAGCGGCTGCGGCCCCGGAGTTCGCCGAGCACATCCGTACCGAACGGCTGACCGTCCCTCAGGTGGCCCGACCGGATCGGGGAGCCGGCCGGACCCCGCCTCGTGCCGGACACGGACGGTCCGCCGCGGCATCGTGGCCGGCGCGCCTGGACGGGCGTCAGGCACATCCGCTTCGACTGAGCCGGCCGCTCATCGCGGTACGCCGCCCGGGCCTACCGCAGTACGCCCTCCAGGAAGTCGCTGCCCAGGCGCGCCACGACCGTCAGGTCCAGTGAGTGCAGGACGTACCGGCCGCGCCGGCGGGTGGTGACCAGGCCGGCCTTCTTGAGCACCGCCAGGTGGCGGGAGACCTCGGGGGGCGTGATGCCGTGCGAGTCGGCGAGCTCACCGGTGGTGTACGGGGAACGGGCCAGGTTGCGGCAGATCCGCATCCGCATGGGGTGGGCCAGCGCCTCCATCCGGAGCTGGAGCAGCTCGACGGAGGCGGGGGAGGGCAGCTCGGGGCGGTGCACCGGGTAGTGGATCACCGGACGCCAGCCGGGGGCGTGCAGCACCATCAGATGCGGCCAGCCGAAGCTGGTCGGGATGAGGGTGAGACCGGCGCCCGCGGCCGATCCGGTGGCCTCGGTCCGGCCCGTGGTCAGCTTGTCGGCACTGATCCTGCCGGTTTCCTCGTCCAGCGACAGAGCCGCGGAGACCGCTTCCAGAGCCGCGCCGACGCCCTTGCGCCGCAGCACCTCGGTCTTGTGCCGGGCGTCGGCGGCCAGCTGGACCTGGGCCCGCCGCCAGGTGTCGGCGAAGAAGGCCTGGTCGCAGTCCTCGAAGAGGCGCCGGACCCAGCCGCGTACGGAGCCGGGGTCGGCCAGCAGCTGCCGGGTGAAATCCAGCTGCTTCGGTCCCCTGGCCGACGCCATGTCGAGCGCGCGGGTCCGCATCGCGGCGTCGGCGAGCGGCGAGGGCGCCCCGGTTCCGTACAGGCTCGTGCAGGTGAATTCGAGGGCGGCCGAGACGAACCGCTCGTCGTCGAGCTTGTCCAGGATGTCCAGGTCCTCGGCCAGGGTCGAGCCGGTCCTGCCGTCCCCGCCGCGGACACCGGCGAACGGCATGAAGATGTCGGAGAAGGTGTTCCGCCACAGGAACTCCGCCTCGTGCAGCCGGTCCGCGAGGTCCGGCTCCAAGGCGGCGGAGGTCGCCGTCGCCCAGCCGTGCAGGCCGGGGTGGTGCCCGGGCTCGGAGAGCGCGTGAAGGGCGAGCCCCAGCTCGGCGAGGGGAGAGATCTCGAAAACTATGCGCTCGGGAGGCAGTCCCGCGATGTCGATATGCACGCTCACCCCTCCATGGTGCGGGGTGCGGGGCGGGGTCCGATGCCACTTGACTGCGGTCGTCAATCCACGGGCGGACCCGCCGGACCGGGGTCAGGCTGGATTCATGGACATCGTTCAGCAGCACATGCTCGACAGCTATCGCGCCGCGCAGCACGGTGAGGTCCCGCCACCGCTGCCCGGCCCCCACGACTGGGACGTCCTGCGCGGGATCCGCAGGCGTATCCGCGCCTGGGCGGCCGCGCACCGGCCGCCCCTCTCCTGAAGCGGTCGCGCCTGACCGGACGGCCGCCCGTTTCTCGAAACGCCTGCTACGTCCGGAACGACTACGCCAGCCGGTCCACGAAATCCGCCACCGCTTCCCTGACGTCGCCGGCCGTCCACTCCAGCCCCGGCGCCGCCACCGTGACCTCGGTGAACGAGAGCCCGGGCGGTCCCGTCGGAGCGGCGAACCAGCGGCGGAAGAGGGTCACGCCCGTCTCCTCGGCCTGCCGTACCGACGCCTCGTCCAGCACGTCCGCGGCGTACGGCAGCCAGACCTTGAACTGGTGCGTGTGCGGCGGCTCGGGGTGTACCCGGGACCACGGCACCGCCGACCCGGCGAAGCCTTCCGCCAGAGCCCCGGCGACCACCTTCGCGTGCGCCACGTACGACGGCAGCCTCGGCAGCTCCCGCTCCAGGCCGAGCAGGGCGGAGAGGGCCGCCGGGTACTGCTGGAAGAACTGACCGCCGTACCGGTGGCGCCAGGTCCTCGCCTCCTCGATCAGCGACTCGGGGCCGGCGAGCACCGCTCCGGACAGCCCGTCCAGGGACTTGTAGAACGACACGTACACACTGTCGGCGAGCGCCGCGATCTCCGGCAGGCCGCGCCCGAAGTGCGGCGTGCACTCCCAGAGGCGCGCCCCGTCCAGATGCACCACCGCGTCCCGCTCCCGCGCGGCGGCCACGACGGCCTCCAGCTCCTCCCAGGAGGGCAGGACGAAGCCGGCGTCCCGCAGCGGCAGCTCCAGCATCAGCGTGCCGAACGGCTCGGGGAAGTCCCGGATCTCGTCCGCCGTGGCCTGCCGGGGCGCGGTCGTCGGATGCACCGTGCGCAGTCCGCTCACCGAGGTGAGCGCGCCGCGTTCGTGGACCTCCGGGTGGGAGAGCGGATGCAGCGCCACGGCCGCATCACCCGTACGTCCCGCCCAGCACCGCAGGGCGACCTGCTGGGCCATGGTCCCGGTGGGGAAGAACGCGGCGGCCTCCATGCCCAGCAGGTCCGCCGTGCGCCGCTCGACCTCGGCGACGACCCCGTCGCCGTACACATCCGTCCACTCGCCCAGGTCGTGGACCGTGCCGGCGTCGGCGGCCAGCGACGCCAGCCGCTCGGCCAGTGTGTGGTCCGCGGACATCCGCGCCAGCACCTTCCCGGACCGCTGCCAAGCGGTCAGCCTGCGATGCCGCTGCTTCTGCTCATCGGTGTCTCCCATGGGACGATCATGACCCGGACCGCTGACGCCGCCCACCCCGGGTTCTCCCGTCGCGAGAAGTTATCCACAGGCTGTGGACGGCTGGGGGGTGTGACGAAACGCTGGCGTAGCATGCAGAGGAATCGTCCGGTACCCCCCGCGGACTGGAACGGAAGGCCGTCGCCGCGTGAACGCATCAGTTTCCAAGGAATCCCTCGACGCGAGGGACCGCCCTGCCCGCCTCACCGTCGGCGTCGTCGGCGCGGGACGGGTCGGCCCCGCCCTCGCCGCATCGCTGCAGCTCGCCGGGCACCGCCCGGTCGCGGTGTCGGGCGTCTCCGACACATCCGTGCGCCGGGCGGCCGCTCTGCTCCCCGACGTCCCTCTGGTGACCCCCGCCGAGGTCCTCGCACGGGCCGAGCTCGTGCTGCTGACCGTTCCCGACGACGCGCTGCCCGGCCTGGTCGAAGGCCTCGCCGAGACCGGCGCCGTGCGGCCGGGCCAGCTGCTCGTCCACACCTCCGGGCGGTACGGGACGAAGGTGCTCGACCCCGCGCTGCGGGCCGGCGCCCTCCCGCTCGCCCTGCATCCGGCGATGACCTTCACCGGCAGCTCCGTCGACGTCCAGCGGCTGGCGGGCTGCTCCTTCGGGGTCACCGCCCCCGAGGAGCTCAGGCTCGCCGCCGAGGCGCTCGTCATCGAGATGGGGGGCGAGCCCGAGTGGATCGCCGAGGAGTCCCGGCCGCTCTACCACGCGGCGCTCGCCCTCGGCGCGAACCACCTGGTCACCCTTGTCGCGCAGTCGATGGACCTGCTCCGGCAGGCCGGCGTGGGCGCGCCCGACCGGATGCTCGGCCCCCTGCTCGGGGCCGCGCTCGACAACGCCCTGCGCTCCGGTGACGCGGCGCTCACCGGACCCGTCGCCCGGGGCGACGCCGGGACGGTGTCCGCGCACATCCGCGAGCTGCGTGCGCACGCCCCGCAGACGGTGGCCGGATATCTCGCCATGGCGCGCGCCACGGCCGACCGGGCGCTGGACCACGGCCTGCTCAAGCCGGAGTTCGCGGAGGACCTCCTCGGCGTCCTGTCGGACAGCAACGCCGTGAACGGAACGAACGGCACACACGGTCCGGACGAATCCGGACCGGGGGAGAAGCGATGAACACCGCACCTGCCACCCTGCTGCGCTCCGCCGCGGAGCTGGACGCCCTCGGCCGGGCCCCCGGGTCACGCCGTGCCGTCGTGATGACGATGGGCGCGCTCCACGACGGCCACGCGACCCTGATCCGTGCGGCTCGGACCGCCGCGGGTCCCGACGGCCAGGTCGTGGTCACCGTCTTCGTCAACCCGCTCCAGTTCGGCGAGGCCGCGGACCTCGACCGCTACCCCCGAACCCTGGAGGCCGACCTCGCCGTCGCCTCGGAGGCCGGCGCCGACGCGGTCTTCGCCCCCTCCGTCGAGGAGGTCTATCCCGGCGGCGAGCCCCAGGTCAGGATCACCGCGGGCCCCATGGGCGAGCGGCTGGAAGGCGCCGCCCGTCCCGGGCACTTCGACGGCATGCTCACCGTCGTCGCCAAGCTCCTGCACCTCACCCGGCCGGACGCGGCGTTCTTCGGGCAGAAGGACGCCCAGCAGCTGGCCCTGGTCCGCCGCATGGTGCGCGACCTCAACTTCGGCATCGACATCGTCGCGGTGCCGACCGTCCGCGACCCGGACGGTCTCGCGCTCTCCAGCCGCAACCGCTTCCTCTCCGCCGAGGAGCGCAGGACCGCGCTGGCCCTGCCCAGGGCCCTGTTCGCCGCCCGCGACCGGCTGGTCGCCCAGCAGACGCTGCACGCCCGCGCCCGGACGATCCCGGAGCGCGAGGGACGGGCCGCCGCCCTCACCCGCCTCGGAGAGGCCCGTGCGGCCGCCGACACGCAGGCCGTGGCGCTTGCCCGGCCGACGGTCGCGCCCGCCGCGGTGCTGGCAGCCGCACAGGCCGTTCTGGACGAGGCGGCCGAGGAGGACGTGCCCCTCGTCCTGGACTACGTGGCGCTCGTGGACCCGGCGGACTTCACCGAGCTCCCCGACGACCGTGTCAGCGGTGAGGCAGTACTCGCCGTCGCGGCAAGGGTGGGAGCCACCCGCCTGATCGACAACATCCCGCTGACCCTCGGAGCGCTCACGTGACCGGAATACGGCTGACCGCCCCCGCCCCCGGCTGGGCCATCGACGCCGACGTCGTCGTGGTCGGCTCCGGCGTGGCCGGTCTCACCACCGCCCTGCGCTGCGCCGCGGCGGGCCTCACGACCGTCGTCGTCACCAAGGCCCGCCTCGACGACGGCTCCACCCGCTGGGCCCAGGGCGGTATCGCCGCCGCGCTCGGCGAGGGCGACACCCCCGAGCAGCATCTGGACGACACCCTGGTCGCCGGCGCCGGCCTGTGCGACGAGACGGCGGTGCGCGATCTGGTCACCGAGGGTCCCGACGCCGTACGCCGGCTGATCGACACCGGCGCGCACTTCGACACCACCGACACGGGTGCGATCGCCCTGACCCGTGAGGGCGGCCACCACCGCCGCCGCATCGCGCATGCCGGCGGCGACGCGACAGGCGCCGAGATCTCCCGCGCCCTCGTCGAGGCGGTCCGCTCGGCCGCCCTGCGCATCATCGAGAACGCCCTGGTCCTGGACCTGCTTTACGACGCCGAAGGCCGTACCGAGGGCGTCACCCTGCACGTCATGGGCGAGGGCCAGCACGACGGTGTCGGCGCCGTCCACGCCCCGGCCGTGGTGCTCGCCACCGGCGGCATGGGCCAGGTCTTCTCCGCCACCACCAACCCGCCGGTCTCCACGGGCGACGGGGTGGCGCTCGCGCTGCGGGCGGGAGCCGAGGTCTCCGACCTCGAATTCGTCCAGTTCCACCCGACCGTCCTGTTTCTCGGCGCCGACTCCGAGGGCCAGCAGCCGCTGGTGTCCGAAGCGGTCCGGGGTGAGGGCGCCCATCTCGTGGACGCCTCCGGCACCCGCTTCATGCTCGGGCAGCACGAGCTGGCCGAGCTGGCGCCCCGCGACATCGTCGCCAAGGCCATCACCCGTCAGATGCACATCCAGGGCACCGAGCACATGTATCTCGACGCCCGCCACTTCGGCGCCGCGATGTGGGAGCAGCGCTTCCCGACCATCCTGGCCGCCTGCCGCGCCCACGGCATCGACCCCGTGACGGAGCCGATCCCCGTCGCCCCGGCCGCCCACTACGCGTCGGGCGGCGTGCGCACCGACCTGCGGGGCCGTACGACGGTGCCCGGTCTGTACGCCTGCGGCGAGGTCGCCTGCACGGGCGTGCACGGCGCGAACCGGCTGGCGTCCAACTCCCTCCTGGAGGGACTCGTCTTCGCCGAACGCATCGCGGCCGACATCGTGGACGGGCCCCGGACGGAGTCGGGGGCCGCCTCCCGGCGCACCCTTGTGGCTGACCCCGCCGGAGCCCGCACCGTCGCGCTGCTCACCGCGGAGTCCCGGACCGCGATCCAGCGGATCATGACCAGGGGCGCCGGGGTCATCCGCTCCGCCGGCAGCCTCGGCACCGCGGCCGAGGGGCTGGAGGCGCTCCGGCGTGCCGCGGCCGCCGCCGAGGCGGACGGCCCCAAGGACGCCGTACCCGGGGTGGAGGCGTGGGAGGCCACGAACCTCCTCCTCGTCTCGCAGGTCCTGGTCGCCGCCGCACGGGAGCGCGAGGAGACCCGCGGCTGCCACTGGCGCGAGGACCGTCCCGAGCGCGACGACGACGCCTGGCGCCGTCACCTGGTCGTCCGGGTCGACCAGGACCTGCGGCCCGTCGTCCGCACGACGGACACTTCCGCGTTCCCGCCCGTACGTCCTGGAGACCCGGCAGACTCCGCACTGCCTGCAGGCCTCCCGAACCACCCCGCCGACGCCCCCGAGGAGCCGTAACCGTGAGCACGCCCGAAGAGAATCCGCGCCCCACCCCTGTGGACGTCCCGCTGATCCACATCGGCGCACCCGCCGAGCCCAGGGGCGGCTGCGGCGACGGCTGCGGCTGCGGTGACGGCTACGACCCCGACGGCCTGGAGTGCGGCCTCGATCCCGTCCTGGCCCAGCTCCTGGCCGAGGCCGGACTGGACCCGGTCCAGGTCGAGGACATCGCCCACGTCGCGATCGAGGAGGACCTCGACGGAGGCGAGGACGTCACCACCGTGGCGACCGTCCCGGAGGACTCCGTCGCCACCGGCGACTTCACCGCGCGTGAGGCGGGCGTCGTCGCGGGTCTGCGCGTCGCCGAGGCCGTCCTGTCCATCGTCTGTACCGACGAGTTCGAGGTCGAGCGCCACGTCGAGGACGGCGACCGCGTCGCGGCCGGCCAGAAGCTGCTCACCGTCACCACGCGCACCCGCGATCTGCTCACCGGCGAGCGCAGCGCGCTCAACCTGCTCTGCAGGCTGTCCGGGATCGCGACCGCGACCCGCGCATGGGCGGACGTGCTCGAAGGCACGAAGGCCAAGGTCCGTGACACCCGCAAGACCACTCCGGGGCTGCGCGCGCTGGAGAAGTACGCGGTGCGCTGCGGCGGAGGGGTCAACCACCGCATGTCCCTGGTGGACGCCGCCCTGGTCAAGGACAACCACGTGATCGCGGCCGGCGGCGTCGCCGAGGCCTTCACGCGGGTCAGGAAGGCGTTCCCGGAGCTCGCGATCGAGGTCGAGGTCGACACCCTGGAGCAGGTCCGCGAGGTGCTCGACGCGGGAGCCGACCTGATCCTGCTGGACAACTTCACCCCGTCCGCGACCGCCGAGGCGGTCGCCCTCGTCGGCGGCCGTGCGGTGCTGGAGTCCTCGGGCCGGCTCACCCTCGGCTCCGCCCGCGCCTACGCGGAGGCGGGCGTCGACTACCTGGCCGTCGGCGCGCTCACGCACTCCTCGCCGATCCTCGACATCGGCCTGGACTTCCGTGAGGCGGCGCAGACCGACGGGGCCGACGCCTGATGCTGCTCACGATCGACGTCGGAAACTCGCACACCGTCCTCGGCCTGTTCGACGGCGAGGAGATCGTCGAGCACTGGCGGATCTCCACGGACGCCCGCCGCACCGCCGACGAGCTCGCCGTCCTGCTCCAGGGCCTGATGGGCATGCACCCGCTGCTCGGTGTCGAGCTCGGCGACGGCATCGAGGGCATCGCGATCTGCTCGACCGTCCCCGCCGTACTCCACGAGCTCCGTGAGGTCACCCGCCGCTACTACGGCGACGTTCCGGCGGTCCTCGTGGAGCCGGGCGTCAAGACCGGCGTGCCCGTCCTCACCGACAACCCGAAGGAGGTCGGCGCGGACCGCATCATCAACGCGGTCGCCGCCGTCGAGCTCTACGGCGGCCCGGCCATCGTCGTCGACCTCGGCACGGCCACGACCTTCGACGCGGTCTCCGCGCGCGGGGAGTACACGGGCGGGGTGATCGCCCCGGGCATCGAGATCTCCGTGGAGGCCCTCGGGGTGAAGGGCGCACAGCTCCGCAAGATCGAGCTGGCGCGGCCCCGCAGCGTGATCGGCAAGAACACCGTCGAGGCCATGCAGTCCGGCATCGTGTACGGCTTCGCCGGTCAGATCGACGGCGTGGTCGAGCGCATGAAGAAGGAGCTGGCGGCCGACCCCGACGAGGTCACCGTCATCGCGACCGGCGGCCTTGCTCCGATGGTGTTGGGTGAGTCCTCCGTCATCGACGAGCACGAGCCCTGGCTGACGCTCATCGGGCTGCGCCTCGTCTACGAGCGCAACATCGCCCGGATGTAGGGCGCGCCCGCGACCACCTGCGGGAACGACCTGGCGGCGCGGCGCCCGACGGCGCGCCGCCGAGCGGTTAGTTAAGCGGATTTTGTCCATTTAGCACGTATTGTCGCGTCATGCCCACGCCCTACGGATCACGCGGCGGCATGGCGTTCAGCGCGGACGAGCTCCGGGTGCTCCGACGTGCTCTCGCCAACGCCCTCCACCCCACGCCCCTGCCGGAAGAGGATGTCCAGGACTGCCTGCGACTCGCGGGCGCGGTGGACGAGGTGGTGAGCGAGGGGGGCCGGCTGCGCGCCTTCCTCCTCGCCGATCTCGCCCGCTACCGCGACGCCCTCCCCGGATCGCTCAGCGGCTATCTGGAGCTTCTCCAGGACGCCCTCGCGGCAGGCTACGACCCCCGCCCCGACGACCTCGCGGCCCTGCGCGCCCTGCGCGCCGGGCCGGTCGCCGCGGCTCTGCTCGAGCGCTGCCAGGTACTTGCCGAGCGCTCGGTGCGGGCGCGCCTCGCCGGTCGCGCGGTGCCCGCCACCGCGCCCGCGCCGCGCAGCAGGCTGCTGGCTCTCCCCGGCGGCCTGGCGGCGGCCAAGGAGCCCGAGCGGCCCCGGACCCCGTCGGGGCCCCCTGCGCCCGCCCGTCCGGCAGCTCCTGGTGAGCGCCCGATGCCCAAGCCGTCCGAGGTCTTCCCGCCCCGCCGCCGGCCCGCGCCGACGCCCCCGCCGGAGGAGCGCGCCGTGTCCTGACAGGGCGACGCGCCACAGGGGCCCGGGAGTGGCCGGAATGCCGGGCTCGCTACCCTGGACGGCATGGACTACGTATCCGCGCTCGTTCCCCCCGTGGTGATGGCTGTCTTCTTCATCGGCCTCGTCAGGACGATCATCAAGAGCCAGGGCGGCCCGAACAAGGCCAAGGAGGACGCCGCGGTGGACGCGGCCCTCGCCCGTGCAGAACTGGCCAAGCAGGCTCCGCGGCCCGAGGGCGTCTGACCCGGACCGAGCACGAAGGGCGCACGACTCCTCCGGAGCCGTGCGCCCTTTTGCCATCCCAGAATTATCCCATTCCAGACATATAGCACTAAGGTGATGCTGTGCCTCGCCAATTGGGAGAGCTGGAAGACACCGTGATGACACGGGTCTGGCAATGGAACCGCCCGGTCACCGTGCGGGAAGTTCTCGAGGACCTTCAACAGGAACGGTCCATCGCGTACACGACCGTCATGACGGTTATGGACAATCTCCATCAGAAGGGCTGGGTACGCCGGGAAGTGGATGGCCGGGCATATCGATATACGGCGGTCTCCACCCGCGCCGCATACGCGGCCGCACTGATGAACGAAGCCTGGTCGCAGAGCGACAACCCGGCGGCCGCACTGGTCGCCTTCTTCGGCATGATGTCCGCGGAGCAGCGTGAGGCTCTCCGGGATGCGATGCGTGTCGTGGCGCCCACCTTCCCCGAACCGGCCGGGAGCGGGCCCGATGACGGGACCGCAGCCGATGAAGCGCCGCCGGAGAGTGGGCGATAGCGTCGGGGGATGTCCTCAGAGCAGTCGCAAACCGAGCACCGTACCGAGTCGCAAACCGGAGCTCATAGCGGGCCGGAAACCGGATCTCGCACAGATCTTCATACCGGCCCGTCGGTAAATAGGCCGGCCATCACCGTCCGCCGCGCCAGGACGAGCGATGTGGCGTCCGTCCGCGGACTCCTGGACGGCTACGTCTCCGAAGGCATCCTGCTCGACAAAGCGACGGTGACGCTTTACGAGGACATCCAGGAGTTCTGGGTCGCCGAACGCGACGAGGACGCCCGTGTCATCGGCTGCGGCGCACTCCACGTGATGTGGGAAGACCTCGCCGAAGTGCGTACTCTCGCCGTCGACCACAGCATCAAGGGCGCCGGAGTCGGACACCAGGTCCTGGACAAGCTCTTGCAGACCGCGCGCTGGCTCGGTGTCCGCCGGGTTTTCTGTCTCACCTTCGAAGTCGACTTCTTCGCCGCGCACGGCTTCACCGAGATCGGAGAGACGCCGGTCGACGGAGATGTCTACAGCGAGCTGCTGCGTTCCTATGACGAGGGTGTCGCCGAGTTCCTGGGTCTCGAACGAGTGAAGCCGAACACCTTGGGCAACAGTCGGATGCTGCTGCACCTGTGAACGGCGGAAGATGCCGGAACCCTATGTCCGAATCGCGCATGTTTCCCGTGTTCTTGCGCTCCTGAACCTCTACCAGGGGTTTGTGTTTTCCCGGGAAAAGCGGTTTCCTTTCCGCGTACTGCATTTTCGATGAAAGGAAATCCGGTGGCACAGAAGGTTCAGGTCCTTCTTGTTGATGACCTCGACGGTGGCGAGGCGGACGAGACCGTGACGTTCGCTCTGGATGGCAAGACGTACGAGATCGACCTCACCACGACCAACGCGGACAAGCTCCGTGGTCTTCTTGAGCCTTACACCAAGAGTGGACGTCGCACCGGCGGCCGCGCCGCGACCGGCCGTGGCAAGGGCCGCGCCGTAACCGGTGGCAACAAGGACACGGCCGAGATCCGTAGGTGGGCGCGCGAGAACGGCCACAACGTGAATGACCGCGGCCGCGTTCCCGCCGAGATCCGTGAGGCTTACGAGAAGGCCAACGGCTGACCTGTCGGCCGATGGGTCCACAGGTGTGTCCGGGCATGCGCGAGCGTGGCCCGGTGGCATTCCGTCGCCGCCGCGTCCACGAGTCGTACGAGATCGGGAGCATCCCCACCGCTGCTCCCGAGGCGGCCGAGGACCGGAAGCGATCGTTCCGCCTCCTGGCGCGGTCCGGGGGGCCGCAGCCAGAACGCGGCCCCCGGCGAGCCCGTCGCCCGGCCCGGTGGCACCGGGGCAGTGATGTGTCCGCCCACACCGACGGCGGACAGGTCGAGAGCGATTCCGCCCCATTCCAGCCAGTCGAGCAGACCGGGCAGCTCGTCGGCGCTGCCCGCGGCCACCAGCAGCCGCATCCGCTGCCCCGCCAGCGCCACCGGACCTGTCCGTCCGACCCGGCGCAGTGCCGCGTGACCTGCCGCGGCGGGCAGCTCCAGCACGTCGAAGCGCAGCCCCGTCAGCAGCCGCACCGGTGACGTGCCTGCCGTGGCCCAGTCGAGTTCACGGGCGTACCACTGCGCGCAGTCGTCGGATTCCGGCGACGAGCGGGGAGGCGGGACAAGGGAAGCCATGTCCGATGAACCGTTGAACCCGCCCCGGAGTTACGCGCCGTTCATGATCGACTGCTCTCCGTGTCCGCCGAGGGGGCGTGCGGAAGCATCCGGCAGCAGGAAGTTGTTCGCCCGTAGCGGAGGAAACGGGGGTGCGCCGCATGGACTGTCAGTGAGTGCGGGTAAGACATCCCTAGTGGGAAGGGGCGACACGCGGGCAAAAGCGTCTCACGTTCGCCATCGGCGTACTGGCGAAAGGGCTATCTGCCTGGCCTGCGGGAACATCGTCTCGCACCATCGGGTTGGAGCAGTTGTCGGCGTTCGGGGCAGGAGGCCATCGACGGGTGTCGGCAGTTGAAATGAGCGGTCCCCGCTTGCGGGACTAAGCTGCGGAAGGACAGGGAGGGGACCGACCCCTTACTGCCTGACCGCTCTGAGGAGCGATTAACGATGTTCGAGAGGTTCACCGACCGCGCGCGGCGGGTTGTCGTCCTGGCTCAGGAAGAAGCCCGGATGCTCAACCACAACTACATCGGCACCGAGCACATCCTCCTGGGCCTGATCCACGAGGGTGAGGGTGTCGCCGCTAAGGCCCTGGAGAGCCTCGGGATTTCGCTCGAGGCGGTCCGCCAGCAGGTGGAGGAGATCATCGGTCAGGGCCAGCAGGCCCCGTCCGGGCACATCCCCTTCACTCCCCGGGCCAAGAAGGTCCTGGAGCTGTCGCTCCGTGAGGCCCTTCAGCTCGGCCACAACTACATCGGCACCGAGCACATCCTGCTCGGCCTGATCCGCGAGGGCGAGGGCGTCGCCGCCCAGGTCCTCGTGAAGCTGGGCGCCGACCTGAACCGGGTGCGGCAGCAGGTCATCCAGCTGCTCTCCGGGTATTCGGGAGGCAAGGAGGCGGCCACCGCCGGCGGCCCCGCGGAGGGCACGCCCTCCACGTCCCTGGTGCTCGACCAGTTCGGCCGGAATCTCACCCAGGCCGCTCGTGAGTCCAAGCTCGACCCGGTCATCGGGCGCGAGAAGGAGATCGAGCGGGTCATGCAGGTGCTGTCCCGCCGTACGAAGAACAACCCGGTCCTCATCGGCGAGCCCGGCGTCGGCAAGACGGCGGTCGTCGAGGGCCTGGCGCAGGCCATCGTCAAGGGCGAGGTGCCCGAGACCCTCAAGGACAAGCACCTCTACACCCTGGACCTCGGCGCCCTGGTCGCGGGTTCCCGCTACCGAGGTGACTTCGAGGAGCGCCTGAAGAAGGTCCTCAAGGAGATCCGCACCCGCGGCGACATCATCCTGTTCATCGACGAGCTCCACACCCTGGTGGGTGCGGGCGCCGCCGAGGGCGCGATCGACGCCGCGAGCATCCTCAAGCCCATGCTGGCGCGAGGCGAGCTCCAGACCATCGGTGCCACGACGCTCGACGAGTACCGCAAGCACCTGGAGAAGGACGCCGCGCTCGAGCGCCGCTTCCAGCCCATCCAGGTCGCGGAGCCGTCGCTGCCGCACACCATCGAGATCCTCAAGGGTCTGCGCGACCGTTACGAGGCCCACCACAGGGTCTCCATCACGGACGAGGCGCTGGTCCAGGCCGCCACCCTGGCCGACCGCTACATCTCGGACCGCTTCCTGCCGGACAAGGCGATCGACCTGATCGACGAGGCCGGCTCCCGGATGCGCATCCGCCGGATGACCGCGCCGCCGGACCTCCGCGAGTTCGACGAGAAGATCGCGGGCGTCCGCCGCGACAAGGAGTCGGCGATCGACTCCCAGGACTTCGAGAAGGCAGCTTCGCTCCGCGACAAGGAGAAGCAGCTGCTGGCGGCGAAGACCAAGCGGGAGAAGGAGTGGAAGGCCGGCGACATGGACGTCGTCGCCGAGGTCGACGGCGAGCTCATCGCCGAAGTCCTGGCCACCGCCACCGGCATCCCGGTCTTCAAGCTGACCGAGGAGGAGTCCTCGCGTCTGCTGCGGATGGAGGACGAGCTCCACAAGCGCGTCATCGGCCAGAAGGACGCCATCAAGGCCCTCTCGCAGGCGATCCGCCGTACGCGAGCCGGTCTGAAGGACCCGAAGCGCCCCGGTGGCTCGTTCATCTTCGCCGGCCCGTCCGGTGTCGGTAAGACGGAGCTCTCCAAGACGCTCGCCGAATTCCTCTTCGGTGACGAGGACGCGCTGATCGCCCTCGACATGTCGGAGTTCAGCGAGAAGCACACCGTTTCCCGCCTCTTCGGCTCTCCCCCCGGTTACGTGGGTTACGAAGAGGGCGGCCAGCTCACCGAGAAGGTGCGCCGCAAGCCGTTCTCCGTCGTCCTCTTCGACGAGGTCGAGAAGGCCCACCCCGATATCTTCAATTCCCTGCTCCAGATTCTGGAAGACGGTCGCCTGACCGACTCCCAGGGCCGGGTCGTGGACTTCAAGAACACGGTCATCATCATGACGACCAACCTCGGGACCCGGGACATCTCGAAGGGCTTCAACCTGGGCTTCGCCGCCCAGGGTGATGTGAAGACGAACTACGAGCGGATGAAGAACAAGGTCAACGAAGAGCTCAAGCAGCACTTCCGGCCCGAGTTCCTCAACCGTGTCGATGACACGGTCGTCTTCCACCAGCTCACCGAGGAAGACATCATCCAGATCGTCGACCTCATGGTCGACAAGGTGGATGAGCGCCTCAAGGACCGCGACATGGGCATCGAGCTCAGTGCCGAGGCCAAGTCGCTCCTGGCGAAGAAGGGCTACGACCCCGTGATGGGCGCCCGGCCGCTGCGCCGGACGATCCAGCGCGAGATCGAGGACATCCTCTCCGAGAAGATCCTCTTCGGTGAGCTGCGTCCCGGTCACATCGTGGTCGTGGGCACCGAGGGCGAAGGGGACGAGAAGAAGTTCTCGTTCCGTGGCGAGGAGAAGTCGGCACTGCCCGACGTCCCGCCGATCGAGCAGGCAGCGGGCGGCGGCCCGAACCTGACGAAGGAAGCGTAGGGCGCGTAGCGCCTGAGCGTCGAAGGGGC